>DATGSU010000126.1:0-72694 GCA_035302305.1 Wenzhouxiangella sp.
TGACATGGTGATGCCTGGCGACAACGTTCAGATGGCGGTTGAGCTGATTGCTCCTGTGGCCATGGAGTCGGGTCTGCGCTTTGCGATTCGCGAAGGCGGTCGTACCGTGGGCGCCGGCGTGGTCGCCAAGATCGTCGAGTAGGACTCTTGAAGTGGCTTGCGCGCTGCCGTTTGGCGGCGCCGGGGCCACAAGCCGCCAGCGATTATCGGCGGGCTATAGCGCGGCAATGCAAACGCATTGCCTTGATGTTTTGATCTTTATAAATACTGAAGGCGTACGGCAATGGCCGAACAGAAGATCCGTATACGTTTGAAGGGTTTCGACCACCGTCTTATTGACCGGTCGACCCAGGAAATCGTTGATACCGCCAAGCGCACGGGTGCGCAGGTGCGTGGGCCCATTCCCTTGCCAACGCGCAAGGAGCGCTTCACGCTGCTGATTTCACCGCATGTCAACAAGGATGCGCGTGACCAGTACGAAATTCGCACCCACAAGCGGTTGCTGGATATTGTCGATCCCAATGACAAGACCGTTGATGCCCTGATGAAGCTGGATTTGGCTGCGGGCGTTGACGTTCAGATCAAGTTGTATTGAGGCAGCAGAGATGAGTATCGGACTGATAGGGCGCAAGCGCGGCATGACCCGGGTGTTCACCGAGGAAGGTGACTCCATTCCGGTGACCGTGATTGAGGTCAGCCCCAACCGCATTACCCAGATTCGCAGTGACGAAGTCGATGGCTATGCGGCCATCCAGGTCACCAGCGGCAACAGACGTGCGTCTTTGGTTTCCCGCCCTCTGGCGGGGCACTATGCCAAGGCCGGTGTCGAAGCGGGCGAGGGGCTGTGGGAATTCAGGCTGGACCCTGCCAGTGATGAAGAGCTGGAGATCGGCGCCGAGCTGACCGTTGGCCGCTTTGAGGCGGGCCAGAAGGTCGATGTAACCGGCACTTCCAAGGGCAAGGGCTTTGCCGGTGTGGTCAAGCGCCACAATTTCAGCATGCAGGATGCAACGCACGGCAACTCGCTGGCGCATCGCGCGCCGGGTTCCATCGGCCAGTGCCAGACGCCCGGGCGGGTGTTCAAGGGCAAGAAAATGGCCGGTCATATGGGCAGCGAGCGCAAGACCGTGCTGAACCTCCAGGTTGTTCGCGTCGATGCCGAGCGCAATTTGCTGCTTGTGCGTGGCGCCGTGCCCGGAGCAGCCGGCGGCCACGTGATGGTCAGGCCATCGGTCAAGGCCTGAGGGTCAAGGAGAGTTTGATGGAACTTGCAATTAAGGACGGCAGCGCAATCAAGGTCTCTGACGAGATTTTTGGTCGCGATTTTTCCGAGGCGCTGGTGCACCAGGTGGTCACGGCCTATCTGGCCGGCGGTCGCTCTGGCACCAAGGCGCAAAAGAACCGAGCTGCCGCTTCCGGCGGCGGCCGCAAGCCGTGGCGCCAGAAAGGTACGGGTAATGCGCGTGCCGGCTCAATACGAAGCCCGATCTGGCGCGGTGGTGGCGTAACCTTTGCGGCTCAGCCCAGGGACCACAGCCACAAAATGAACCGCAAGCAGTACCGTGCGGGAATGAAGTCAATACTTTCAGAGCTGGTCAGGCAGGATCGGCTGGTGGTGACTGAAAACCTGTCCGTGGACGAGCCCAGAACCCGTCTGGTGGCCGCCATGCTTGAAGAGTTCAATCCGGCCGGCGGACGCACCGTGCTTGTGGACGCGGAAATAGCCGAAAACCTTTACCTCGGCAGCCGCAATCTGCGCAACGTTTACGTCAGGGAAGCTGACGCACTTGATCCGGTTACGCTGGTCAGTGCCGACAAGGTGGTTGTGACCAGGGCAGCAGTGGAAAAGATTCAGGAGTGGCTGTCATGAAAGCCGAAAAGATGTATCAGGTGATTCGCCGCCCTCACGTTTCGGAGAAAACCGCACGACTGCAGGCCGAGTCCAACCAGTATGTATTTGAAGTGCGCAAGGACGTCAGCAAGGCTGATGTAAAGCGCGCAGTTGAAGGCTTGTTTGAAGTCGATGTTGAAAGTGTCCGCGTGCTGAATGTAAAGGGCAAGCAAAAGTCCTTTCGCATGATGCCGGGCCGCCAGAAAGGCTGGAAGAAGGCCTACGTGCGCGTCAAGAGCGGACAGGTCATTGATGAAGTGCAAGCAGACTAGAAATTGAGCGAGCCAGGAATATAGACATGGCAACTGTCAAGATGAAACCGACTTCTCCCGGGCGCCGGGGTCGTGTACGCAACCGTCACGACCACCTGTGGAAGGGAGAGCCCTATGCGCCCCTGCTTGAGCCGCAAAAAAGCTCGGGCGGCAGAAACAATGCCGGCCGTACCACCACCCGTCATCGTGGTGGCGGGCACAAGCATCACTATCGCCGCATTGACTTCAAGCGCGACAAGGACGGCGTGCGTGGCGTGGTCGAACGTATTGAATACGACCCCAACCGCAGCGCACATATTGCCCTGGTCAAGTACCTGGATGGCGATCGACGCTATATTCTCGCGCCGCGCCGCGTAGCCGTTGGCGACGAAATTCTCAGCGGCAGCGAGGCGCCCATCAAGCCGGGCAACGCCATGCAGATGCGTTCCATTCCGGTTGGCACCCAGATTCACGCTGTTGAAATGCGTCCTGGCAAGGGTGCCCAAATTGCCCGCAGCGCCGGAACCTTTGTGAGCCTGGTGGCCCGCGAAGGCCAATATGTAACGCTTCTGCTGCGTTCTGGCGAGACCCGCAGGGTTCATTCCAGCTGCCGTGCAACCATAGGCCAGGTGGCCAATACCGAGCACAACCTGCAAAAGCTGGGCAAGGCCGGTGCAAACCGCTGGCGTGGCGTGCGCCCGTCCACCCGCGGTGTGGCCATGAACCCGGTCGATCACCCCCATGGTGGCGGTGAAGGCCGCAGCACCAGCGGGCGTCATCCGGTGACCCCGTGGGGCATCAAGACCAAGGGCAAGCGCACTCGTACAAACAAGCGCACGTCGAAATATATTTCGCGTCCGCGCAAGAAGAGATAATCAGGAATAGCCATGCCACGTTCTATTAAAAAAGGCCCATTTGTTGACCATCATCTTCTGGCGAAGGTGGAGGCGGCCGTGGAAACCAACAACCGGCGACCAATCAAGACCTGGTCGCGCCGCTCAATGATCCTGCCCGAGATGGTTGGCCTGACTATTGCCGTGCACAATGGCCGGCAGCACATGCCCATCCTGATCAACGAAAACATGGTGGGGCACAAACTCGGCGAGTTTGCGCCAACCAGAACTTTCAGGGGTCACAGCGGTGACCGCAAGTCCAGGTAAACAAGGATTCTGACGATTATGGAAGCTACAGCAAAGCTGATGGGTGCGCGCATCTCGCCGCAAAAGGCCCGCCTGGTCGTTGATCAGATTCGCGGCTTGCCTGTTGAGCAAGCCGAGCAGATTCTGGCATTCAGCAACAAGAAGGCTGCGCACATGGTACGCAAGGTGCTCATGTCGGCATTGGCCAACGCGGAACACAACAGCGGGGCCGATATTGACGAGCTGAAGGTGCGCACCGCATTTGTTGATGAAGGGCCGACATTCAAGCGTGGTCGCCCGCGCGCCAAGGGCCGTTTTACGCGTATTTTAAAACGCACCAGCCACATCACCATTGTCGTGGCAGAGGACTGAACATTATGGGTAACAAGGTACATCCAACCGGGTTTCGCCTGGGCATTGCCAAGGACTGGCGGGCCAAGTGGTATGCAGAGTCGGCCGATTTTGCCGACCAGCTGAATTCAGACCTGGACGTCAGGAGCTTTCTTGAGAAGGCGCTGTCTCATGCAGCCGTAAGCTCAATTGAGATCGAACGTCCGGCAAAGTCTGCTGAAATCACCATTCATACCGCGCGCCCCGGAATAGTTATTGGCAAAAAGGGCGAGGATATCGAGCGCCTGCGCAAGCAGGTGAGCAAGATGCTTGGCGTGCCCACTCATATACGAGTGGCCGAAATACGCAAGCCCGAACTCGATGCCCGGCTGGTGGCCGACAGCATTGCCCAGCAGCTCGAGCGCCGCGTCATGTTCAGGCGCGCAATGAAAAGAGCGGTGGGCAACGCAATGCGCCTGGGCGCACTGGGTATTCGTGTGCAGGTGGGCGGACGCCTTAACGGCGCGGACATTGCCCGCAGTGAGTGGTATCACGAGGGCCGCGTGCCGCTGCACACCCTGCGTGCCGATATTGACTATGGCACAGCGGAAGCCGAAACAACGTACGGCATTATTGGTATCAAGGTCTGGGTGTACAAGGGCGAAATTTTCGACCTGTATGCCGAGAAAGGTTCGGAAAAGGCATCGCCAGGCGGCGGTGCACGCAAGGAGAACTAAGTCATGCTGCAGCCGAGACGCACCAAATTCAGAAAGCAGCAGAAAGGCCGCAACCGCGGACTGGCCCAGGTGGGCAACCGCGTAAGCTACGGTGAGTTTGGCCTGCAGGCCACATCCCGTGGCAATCTGACCGCGCGTCAGATTGAGTCGGCCAGAAGAGCGATTACCCGCTATGTAAAGCGTGGTGGCAAGCTGTGGATAAGGGTGTTCCCCGACAAGCCGATAACCAACAAGCCGGTTGAGGTTCGCATGGGCAAGGGCAAGGGCAACGTCGAGTATTGGGTGGCCCCGGTACAGCCCGGCCGCATGCTTTATGAAATTCAGGGCGTCAGCGAAGAAGTGGCGCGCGAGGCATTCCGCCTGGCCGCCGCCAAACTGAGCGTTCGCACCACGTTTGTAGAAAGGGCGCTGTAATGAAAGCGAGTGAACTCAGACAGAAAAGTGTCAGCGAGCTGGACGCAATGCTGCTCGACCTGCGCAAGGAACAGTTTGCGTTGCGCATGCAGCATGGCACAGGCCAGCTCGATCACCCACATGAGCTGCGCCAGGTGCGCAGAAATATTGCCCGGATAAAGACGGTGCGCAGTCAAATCAACGATGGGAAGAAGTCATGAGCAGTGATGATCGCAAGCAGCGCAGCCTGACGGGAAAGGTCGTAAGCGACAAAATGGACAAAACGGTCACCGTGCGTCTCGAGCGGCTGGTCAAGCACCCCTTGTACGGAAAGTACATTCGCCGCTCAAGCAAGGTTCATGCCCATGACCCGGAAAATGATTGCCGTGAAGGCGACACCGTGCGCATCAAGCATGTGCGACCCATTTCAAAAACCAAGACCTGGCACGTTATAGAGGTGCTGGAGCGGGCTCAGTAAGCGGAGCAGTAAAGAAATGATCCAGATGCAATCAAGGCTTTCTGTAGCCGATAACAGCGGTGCGCGTGACGTCATGTGCATCAAGGTGTTGGGCGGCTCAAAGCGCCGTTATGCCAACATCGGCGATATCATCAAGGTGACAGTGCGCGATGCCATCCCGCGCGGGCGGGTAAAGAAGGGCGAGGTTTACAACGCCGTTGTGGTGCGGACTGCCAAGGGTGTGCGCCGCCGTGACGGATCGTTGATCAGGTTTGACAACAACGCTGCCGTACTGCTCAACAGCAAGCTTGAGCCGATTGGCACGCGAATTTTCGGACCGGTGACCCGCGAGCTGCGCACCAACCAGTTCATGAAAATTGTGTCATTGGCACCGGAAGTTTTGTAAGGAGAGCAGCATGAAGCGTATTCGCAAGGGCGATGAGGTTATCGTGATAGCCGGCCGCAGCAAGGGCCAGCGCGGGCATGTGCTCAGGGTGCTGAAGGATCAGCGTTTGCTCGTTGAGAATGTCAACATGATCAAGCGTCATCAGAAGCCAGACCCGCAGATCCAGCAGCCCGGTGGAATCATCGAGCGGGAGGCGCCGATACATGCCTCCAACGTCATGCTGTTCAACCCCACCACCGGCAAGGGTGACCGGGTTGGTTTCAAGCTGCTTGAAGACGGTCGCAAGGTGCGCTTCTATCGTGAAACAGGTGAGGTTGTCGATATCTGACAGCTGGTTTTGAGGCTGGCATTCAGCCTCCGACACATTGCGGCAGCGGCCGGCAACAGAGATTTTGGAAAAGACAATGGCAAGGCTTAAAGAATATTACAGGGATGAAGTGGTCGGCCAACTGACCGAGCGCTTTGGTTATTCCAACCCCATGCAGGTGCCGAAACTGTCCCATATCACCATTAACATGGGTGTGGGCGAGGCCGTGGGCGACAGAAAGGTCATGGATCATGCGGTGTCTGACATGGCAAAGATTGCCGGCCAGCATCCGATTGTTACCAAGGCGCGCAAGTCGGTGGCCAGCTTCAAGATCCGCGATGATTATCCCATCGGCTGCAAGGTAACCCTGCGGCGAGAGAGAATGTATGAGTTCCTGGACAGGCTCATCAATGTTTCACTGCCGCGGGTGCGCGATTTCCGCGGCCTGCCGCGCAGGTCTTTTGACGGCCGCGGCAACTACAACCTGGGCATCAGGGAGCAGATCATCTTCCCTGAGATCGACTATGACCAGGTTGACAAGCTGCGTGGAATGGATATCGCAATCACTACAACCGCGAATACCGACGAAGAGGGGTTCGCCCTTCTCCAGGCCTTCGGTTTTCCGTTTCGCGACAAGTAAGGAGAGCTAGCAATGGCCAAGGTTTCTATGATTCAGCGTGAGGTCAGGCGTGAAAGGCTGGTCAAAAAATATGCCAGCAAGCGCGCCGAGCTTAAAAAGATCATTTCCGATCCCGACGTTGATTACGATGACAAGCAGGCAGCAATGCATGCGCTTAACAAGCTGCCCAGAGACTCATCGCCGGTTCGCAGGCGCAACCGGTGCCGTCAGTCCGGCAGGCCGCGCGGTGTTTATCGCAAGTTTGGCCTGGGGCGCAACAAGCTTCGCAAGGCTGCCATGCGCGGCGATATCCCCGGCCTGCGCAAGTCCAGCTGGTAAGGAGAGACAGCCATGAGCATGAGTGATCCAATTGCCGATATGCTGATTCGCATCAAGAACGCCCAGGCGGTTAACAAGCGCAGCGTCAGCATGTCAGCTTCAAACATCAAGGCCGCCATCGCTTCGGTATTGAAGGACGAGGGCTACATCCAGGACTTTGCGCTGGAAGACGGCAAGGTCGGGCGCGAGCTGCGCATCGACCTCAAGTACATGGAAGGTCGCGGCGTGATTGAAAAGATGGAACGCTACAGCCGGCCCAGCCGTCGCACCTACTTTGGCAAGGACGAGCTGCCCACGGTGCTTGACGGACTTGGCATCGCCATAGTCAGCACATCGCGCGGTGTGATGACCGACGCGCGTGCGCGCGCCGAAGGCCACGGCGGTGAAGTGCTGTGCGTGGTTGCCTGACCGGTTTTTGGAGATTTGAGCAATGTCAAGAATAGCCAACGCACCCATTGAACTGCCCAAGGGCGTGGAGTTCAACTATGACGCCGGGCAGGCCAGCGCCAAGGGCAGCAAGGGTGAGCTGAAAATGAACATTCACCCCGATGTCGCCCTGCAAATTGATGATGGCACCGTGCGCGTGGTGGCTTCAGGCGCCCATGCGGCCGCCGTTGCCGGCACCATGCGGTCACTGGTGGCCAACATGATTCATGGCGTCAGCCAGGGTTTTGAAAGGAAGCTTCAGCTGGTCGGCGTGGGCTATCGTGCCCAGGCCCAGGGCAACAAGCTCAACCTGCAGCTGGGTTTCAGCCATCCTGTCGAGTTCGAGGTGCCCGAAGGCGTTTCCATCGAGACGCCCAGCCAGACCGAGGTTGTGGTTCGCGGAAGCGACAAGCAGCTGGTTGGCCAGGTGGCCGCAAAGATTCGGGCCTACCGCCCGCCCGAGCCATACAAGGGCAAGGGCGTAAGGTATGAGGATGAATACGTGCTGATGAAGGAAGCCAAGAAGGCTTGAGGAAGCAATCATGAACTACAAGGAAAAATCGAGATTGCGACGGGCTCGCAAGACGCGCGCCAGAATCGCCCGTTCGGGCAAGGCGCGTTTGAGCGTGTTCCGCTCCGGCCGTCATATTTATGCGCAGGTGATCGCGCCCGGTGGTGGCACCACCCTGGCAGCGGCATCAACCCTGCAAAAGGACGTGGCCGAGGGCCTCGAGAGCACCTGCAATATTGCAGCAGCCAGGGCGGTTGGGCAAAAGATTGCCGAACGCAGCCTGCAGGCCGGAGTCGAGGATGTGGCTTTCGACCGCTCGGGCTACAAATACCACGGACGGGTGAAGGCGCTGGCGGATGCCGCGCGTGAAGCCGGTCTGAAGTTTTAACGTAAACGGAACTGATCATGGCAAGAGAAAACATCTCCGACGATCTGATTGAGAAGCTGGTAACGGTCAATCGAGTTGTCAAAGTGGTCAAGGGTGGCCGTCATTTCAGCTTCACGGCGCTTGCAGTCGTGGGTGATGGCGAGGGCAAGGTCGGCTTTGGCTATGGCAAGGCCCGCGAAGTGCCCCTGGCAATTCAAAAAGCCATGGAACGGGCGCGCCGCGACATGGTCACCATTTCGCTTAATGAGGGGACCCTTTGGCACCCTCTCAAATCGCGCCACAGCGGCTCGCGCGTCTATATGCAGCCGGCCTCTGAAGGTACGGGCGTAATTGCCGGCGGCCCCATGCGCGCAGTTTTCGAAGCGGTGGGCGTTCATGATGTTCTGGCCAAGAGCATTGGGTCGAACAACCCCATCAACCTGGTGCGGGCCACCATGAAGGGCCTGCAGGCGATGATGTCACCTGAAAAGGTTGCCGCCAAGCGCGGCAAGTCGGTAGAAGAGGTCCTGGCTAACCATGGCTGAAAACACCCACAAGAAGATTCGCGTTACTCTGGTGCGCAGCATCAACAGCACGCTTGCCAAGCATCGCCTGACGGTGCGTGGTCTTGGCCTGCGCCGCATGCATCACAGCGTCGAGCTGGAAGACACGCCGGCAATTCGCGGCATGATCAGACAGGTTGACTATCTGCTCCAGGTTGAAGAAGTCTGACAAATATTTTTTTAGGCAGCGATTATGAAACTCAACACAATTCAGCCTGCAAAAGGCAGCCGCAGGGCCCGCAAGCGCATTGGGCGCGGAATTGGCTCCGGTTTTGGAAAAACCGGCGGCCGTGGCCACAAGGGTCAAAAGGCGCGCTCGGGCGGCTACACCAAGGTCGGCTTTGAAGGCGGCCAGATGCCCATTCAGCGTCGTTTGCCAAAGGTGGGTTTTCGCTCGGCGGTGAATACCCACACCGCGGAACTGCGCCTTTACCAGCTTGGCGGGCTCAAGTCCGACGTGATCGATCTTGATACGCTCAAGGAGGCCGGCCTCGTCTCGCGTTCAACCAAAAAGGTGCGCCTGATCAAGGCGGGCGAGATCGACCGGGCACTTACCGTGCGCGGCATTTACGTAACCAAAGGAGCGGCCGAAGCTGTAGAGGCTGCCGGCGGCAAGGTCGAGTAATGGCGCGCAGTTCATCAGAAATGGCGGGCATGCTTGGCGGCATAGGGCGCCTGAAAGAGCTCAGGCAGCGCCTGTTTGTCGTGGTGCTTGTCCTGATGATTTTCCGTTTTGGAACGTTCATACCGGTTCCGGGAATCAACCCGATTGCCCTGATCGACCTGATGGACATGTCCAGCGGAACCATTGTTGACATGTTCAACATGTTTTCGGGCGGCGCGCTGGGACGGTTTTCAATCTTTGCGCTCGGCGTCATGCCCTATATTTCAGCGGCCATTATTATTCAGCTCATGAGCCATGCCCTGCCGCAGCTGCAGCAGTTGCGCAAGGAAGGCGAGTCGGGCCGCAGAAAGATTACCCAGTACACCCGCTATTTCACGGTTTTGCTGGCGCTCTTTCAGTCGTTTGGCGTGGCCATGGCGCTGCAGAGCCAAAGCGCCGGTGCCGGGCTGCCTGTTGTGATTGTCCCCGGTGCAGGCTTCATCATTGCCGCGGTCATCACGCTGACATCAGGAACCGTGTTTTTGATGTGGCTGGGTGAGCAGGTTACCGAACGCGGCATAGGAAACGGAATTTCCATTCTTATTTCGGCGGGCATCATTGCCGGGCTTCCACAGGCTGTGGGTGCCACGCTCGAGCTGGTCAGAACCGGACAGCTCGGGATCTTGACCGCCACTTTCCTGCTCGCCCTGGCATTGGCAGTCACCGCATTCATTGTGTTTGTCGAGCGCGGACAGCGGCGCATAACGGTCAACTATGCACAAAGACAGGGGCGCCGGGCGTATCGCAACCAGTCCACGCATCTTCCGCTCAAGCTGAACATGTCGGGCGTAATCCCGCCCATTTTTGCTTCCAGCCTGGTGCTGTTTCCGGCAACGGCGTCCACGTGGTTTGGCCAGGCCGCCAGCGGTGGCTGGATGCAGAACATAGCCCAGCAGCTGAGCCCGGGACAGCCGATTTACATCACGATATACGGCGGTCTGGTTATTTTCTTCTGCTTTTTCTACACGGCGATTGTTTTCAACTCCAAGGAAACGGCAGACAACCTGAAAAGATCGGGTGCCTTTGTTCCGGGTATCCGTCCGGGACGCCACACAGCGGAATACATCGATTACATTCTTACCAGGCTGACGCTGATTGGCTCCATCTACTTGACAGCCGTTTGCCTGCTGCCGGAATTCTTGATCATGAAGTGGAACGTGCCGTTCTACCTGGGCGGAACATCACTTCTGATCATTGTGGTTGTGATGATGGACTTCATGGCCCAGCTGCAGGCTCACCTGATGTCACATCAGTATGACAGCCTGCTTAAAAAATCCAACCTCAGGGGCTACGGAAGCAGAGGCGTGGTTCGTCGCTGACAACACTGTGGCCGCAACGGAAACAAGTGGAGAACTAGGATGAAGGTTCAGGCATCAGTAAAGAAAATTTGCCGCAATTGCAGAATCGTCAGGCGCAAGGGCGTTGTGCACGTTATCTGCAGTGATCCAAGGCACAAGCAGCGCCAGGGCTGATTGCCGGTTTATATTGATCCTTGGCATATGCATCACAATCTGCTAAAATGGCCGGTTTGTGTTGCGCCAATACGACCAGTTTCGGAGTAATTGAATGGCACGAATAGCAGGCGTCAACCTGCCCGTACAGAAGCATGTCTGGGTGGCTCTGACTCATATTTACGGAATCGGGCGCAGCCGCGCTCTTCAGATATGCAGCGCAGCCGGTGTGGCTCCTGACACCAAAGTCAGGGATCTGACCGAAGGCGAGCAGGAAAAGCTGCGGCAGGCGGTCGACCAGATCCGGGTGGAAGGAGATCTGCGGCGCGAGGTGTCCATGAGCATTAAAAGGCTGATGGACCTGGGCTGCTATCGCGGCCTGCGCCACCGGCGCGGTCTGCCGGTGCGGGGTCAGCGCACGCGCACCAACGCCCGTACCCGCAAGGGTCCACGTCGTCCTATTCGTTGAGGAATTTAGAATATGGCCAAGCAGCAAGGCAACAAGACCAAAAGCGCAGCCAGCAAGCAGCGCAGGCGACCCAGAAGAAATGTCGTGGATGGCATCGCCCATATTCAGGCGTCATTCAACAACACCATCATCACAATCACCGATCGCCAGGGCAATACGGTGTCGTGGGCCACAGCCGGAGGTTCCGGGTTTCGCGGTTCACGCAAATCCACTCCTTTTGCGGCCCAGGTGGCAGCCGACAACGCCGGTCGTGCAGCGCAGGAACAGGGCATGAAGAACCTTGAGGTCAGGGTCAGTGGACCAGGGCCGGGGCGGGAGTCGTCCATTCGTTCCCTGAACGCGGTGGGGCTGAAGATCAGCAACATTACTGACGTTACCCCGATTCCTCACAATGGCTGCCGTCCACCGAAAAAGCGCCGTGTATAAGGCGCACAAGTAACGGATTAGAGAGAAACAATGGCTAGATATATTGGACCTACCTGCAAGCTGGCTCGCCGTGAGGGCGTAGATCTCGGGCTCAAAAGCCCGGCGCGCAGCCTTGAGTCAAAGTGCAAACTCAACCAGCCCCCCGGCCAGCATGGCGACAGCCGTCGCCAGCGCCTGTCGGAATATGCGCTTCAGCTGCGTGAAAAGCAAAAGGTTCGCCGCATCTATGGCGTGCTTGAAAGGCAGTTCAGAAACTATTACAAAACGGCAGCGCGCCGCAAGGGCGCTACTGGCGAAAACCTGCTCAAGATGCTGGAAAGCCGTCTTGACAACGTTGTATACCGCCTCGGGTTTGCAGTAACCCGGGCCCAGGCTCGCCAGATGGTCAGCCATAAATCCATTCTGGTCAACGGCAAGATAGTCAATGTTCCGTCCTACCAGGTTCAGCCTGAAGACAGGGTTGCGGTTCGTGAGCGAGCCAAAAAACAGCTGCGTGTACAGGAGGCCATAGGTCTGGCGCGTGAGCTTGATCTGGTGCCTGCCTGGATTGATGTCGACTTTGACAAAATGGAGGGCGTGTTCAAGGCAGCCCCTGACCGGGATGAGTTGCCGCCCGACATTAACGAAAGTCTGATCGTCGAGCTCTATTCAAAGTAAGCCGCTTGAGCTGTGGCATCCACAAATCGTTTTTGGAGAGACTGGCATGTCAGATCAGATAAGTAGCCTTCTCGTCGATATGCTCAAGCCCAAGGGCTTGATCGTTGATGAAATCACGCCGCGCAGATCCAGAATTACCCTGGAGCCGCTGGAGCGTGGGTTCGGCCACACGCTGGGCAATGCCCTGCGCCGTATTTTGCTGTCTTCAATTCCCGGCAGCGCAATTACGGAAGTGGAGATAGACGGTGTTTTGCACGAGTACACTGCGGTTGAAGGCCTGCAGGAAGACATCGTCGAAGTGCTGCTCAACCTCAAGGAAGTTGCCGTTCGCATGCACTCGCGCGACGAGGCGACCCTGACTCTGAGCAAGGACAAGGCGGGCCCGGTTACCGCCGGAGACATCGAGCTGGCCCATGACATCGAGGTGCTCAATCCCGACCATGTCATCTGCACCCTGACCAAGGATGTCAAGCTGAACATGCAGCTCAAGGTGACCCGCGGTGTCGGCTACCACCCGGCCGAAGACAGGCTGAAGTTTACCGAAGAGGAAAGCCGCACCATTGGCAACCTCAGACTGGATGCGTCGTATTGTCCGGTTCATCGCGTGGCCTATACCGTTGAAAGCGCACGTGTTGGACAGAGAACCGACCTCGACAAGCTGGTTCTCGATATTGAAACCAACGGCACGATGAGCTGCGAAGACGCGGTCAAGCTGGCGTCAGGAATTCTTATCGACCAGATGTCTGTTTTTGCCGAATTCGTGGCGCGTGAAAAAGAAGTGGAAGAGCCGCCGGCAGAAACATTTGACCCGATTCTGCTGCGTCCTATCGACGATCTTGAACTAACTGTTCGTTCTGCCAACTGTCTCAAGGCCGAACATATTCAGTACGTGGGCGATCTGGTGCAGCGAACGGAAACCGAGCTGCTCAAGACACCCAACCTGGGCAAGAAGTCGCTGACTGAAATCAAGACCGTTCTTGCCAGCCACGAGTTGTCGCTGGGCACCCGCCTGGAAAACTGGCCGCCGCCCATGCTGGCGCGCACCGAGCACTGAGGAGAGAACCATGCGCCATCGTAAAGCTGGTCGTAAGCTGAACAGGACATCGTCGCACCGCAACGCGATGTTTCGCAACATGACCTCGAGCCTGTTTGAGCACGAGATCATCAAAACAACCCTGCCCAAGGCCAAGGAGCTGCGTCGGGTTGCAGAGCCGCTGATCACCCTTGCAAGAGAAGACAGCGTCGCGGCCCGCCGCCTGGCCTTTAACCGCTTGCGCGACCGCGACATTGTCGGCAAGCTGTTTACCGAGCTGGGCCCGCGCTACCGCGAGCGCCCCGGCGGTTATCTGCGCATACTCAAATGCGGTTACCGCAGCGGCGACAAGGCGCCCATGGCTTTTGTCGAACTCGTCGACAGGCCAGGAGCGCCGGACGGCGAGTCAATGTGATTTAATTCGGGGTAGCCCGGAGGTTCGAAAAAGCCCGGACATGGTTCCGGGCTTTTTTTCTGTCTGACACTTTCGCCTTGAGGTGATGGCAGGATGCCCCAAGTTTGTTCACGATGACCGGGAAACCGAATTCTGTGACCGGGCGGCCGCATGATCATTGCCCGCAGCTGCAGTTTTAATGTGCTGCAGCCAGCCCTGAATTGAAGAGGCCGGCGTCTTCACGTATTTCTCTTAACAACCAATGGAGTTTGAATGGCTGTGGACAAGCAACGACCGGAAAAGTCCAGTCATTTGGGTTCGCTGCGATCGCTCAGGCCGTTCGTGTCGCGCTATCGTGTGCAGATCGGCCTGGCGCTGATTTTTCTGCTTGTTTCCACTGCTGGCGTCATTGCCATACCGGCTGCCGCGGGCCAGGTGATTGATCGCGGCTTCATGGCCGACAATATCGCCAATATCGATCGCTGGTTCTGGCTGCTGTTTGCTGCCGCTGCCACCATGGCCATAGGTGGAGGGCTGCGTTTTTACTGGGTTACCTGGCTGGGGCAGCGGGTCATAGCCGATGTGCGCAAGTCTGTTTATGAGCGTGTTTTGGCCATGCCGCCCGAGTTTTTCGGAACCACCCGCACGGGCGAGGTGCTGTCGCGGCTCAATACCGACACCACGCTGGTGGAAACCCTGGTTGGCTCCACGGTTTCATTCGGGGTACGCAACACGCTGATGCTTTTCGGCAGTGCCATTGCGCTGGTGGTCACCTCTCCATCCCTGGCCGGGGTAATTGGTTTGCTGATAGTTTTCATCATCGTGCCGGCGGTGGTGATAGGGCGCTGGGTGCGCAGGCTGTCGCGCAGTGCCCAGGATCGCGTGGCCGACTTCAGCGCCCACGGCGATGAAACCATCAATGCTATCCAGACAGTGCAGTCGTTTGCCCAGGAGCAGCGTGAGCAACAGCGCTTTTCGGGTCACGTTGAATCGGCCTTTCTGGCCAACCGGGACCGGATTCGGGCCAGCGCACTTTTGATCATCACCGTTATTTTGTTCACCTTTGGCGCCATTACCTTTGTGCTGTGGCTGGGTGCCCGCTCGGTGCTGACGGGCGGAATGAGCGCCGGCCAGCTGGGTCAGTTTGTTTTGTATGCGGCCATTGCCGCCGGTTCGGCGGCCGGACTGAGTGAAATATGGGGACAGGTGCAGCGGGCAGCCGGCGCCATGGAGCGGCTGGCTGAGCTGCTGGATGCGCGTCCGTCCATAGTAAGCCCGGCTGCGCCCCAGCCGCTGCCGCCCGGCCCCCTGTCGGTTTCTTTTGACCGGGTATGCTTTGCCTATCCCACCCGCTCCCGGGACAAGGTGCTGCGCCAGCTGTCGTTCAGCATAAATGCCGGTGAAACGGTGGCCATAGTCGGCCCTTCCGGCGCCGGCAAGTCAACCCTGTTCCAGCTGCTGCTGCGCTTCTATGACCCGGGGGCAGGGTGTGTAAGCGTGGGTGGCGTGGATGTGCGTGAGCTGGATATGGTTTCGCTGAGGGAAAAGATCGGGGTTGTGCCCCAGGATGTCGTGATGTTTTCGGGCACGGCCGCAGAAAACATAGCCTACGGCTGCCCGGACGCGACCACCGACGAGATTCAAAAGGCCGCCAGGCAGGCCCATGCCAGTGAGTTTATCGAGCGCATGCCCGACAAGTACCAGACATTTCTGGGTGAGCGCGGCGTGCGTCTGTCGGGCGGACAGCGCCAGCGAATTGCCATTGCCAGGGCCCTGGTCAAAGAGCCCCAGCTGCTGCTTCTTGACGAAGCCACCGCCAGCCTGGATGCGGAAAGCGAGCGCCTGGTCCAGGAAGCACTGGACAGCATTGGCCGCGATCGCACCGTGCTGGTCATTGCTCACCGACTGGCAACCGTGCAGCGGGCCGATCGCATCGTTGTGCTCGACCAGGGGCAGGTGGTGGCCGAAGGCACCCATCAGCAGCTGATTAACGACAGTCCGCTGTATGCCCGCCTCGCCCGGCTGCAGTTTCTTGCCGGCGAGGCTTCAGAACAGGAAAAGACCGGCAGCCGGCCGGCCACGGCCTGATGCGGGCTTAAAGAGACCAGTAGCGGAATTTCTGGCCGCCCACCGTGGCTTCTGCCATCAGCCCGCCGCGGGCGTGGATAAATACTGCAACGCCCTGTGAGTAGCTTGTTGTGGCTGCAGCGCCTTCGGTTGCGGCCACAGCGGTGGCCTGGGCTGAAAACTTGAACTTTTCTCCCTGAAAGCGCCGCAGTTCGGTTTTGTCGCGAAAAAATATCACCTGGCTGTAGGACTGGGCGCCAATCTGGGCGCCAATGGTGCCCTGCGACACCGAAGTGCGCCCAACGGGCTCACCCTGCTCGAAAACAATGCCGCGCCCAAAACCGCCGCCAAGCCACAGTCCGCCCTTGCCTATGTTGGGGAACATGGCGTAGCCGTAGGCCTCGTCAACCCAGTCCTGCAGACCGGGGTCGCGGTCTATCATGGAGTTGAGGGCCGCGTTGGCTTCGCTGATCAGCGTTGAGCTCGACGGGGTTGAGGCGCACGCTGTGAGCAGCGCCAGCACAATGACTGCTGGCAGCAGAAAAAACATTCGAATTTGTTCTTTTGGCATCGGATTCTCCATCGGAATGGTTCGGCATTTGGGTGTTTTGGTTGCCGGGCCGGCATGGCCTGGTGCTTTGTGCAGTTTACTGCAGGGTGCGCCGCAATCCTTGCCGGCGCCTGGTTCAGGATACTGCGGGCCTGGATCAATTGCCCGTATGTTAACCCGTGGCGGCGGATTCAGCGCCGGTTTTACTGTGGGCGCTCCAGCCGGCCGCGCAGACGGCACAAAGAAACGCCATCGCCGTTCGAGATGCGGTAGCATCGAAGCTTGTTGAAAAATGACAGCTGCACAATGAAAAATACTTTCCGCCTGCCTTTCGTGTTTCTCGCCATCGCGGTTCTTGTTCTCGCCGGCTGCGCAACCACTGCGCCGCATGAGGACGGGGGCCGGCCAGATGCAGCCGATGAGACTTTTTCTGATGCCTTTGACCAGCGTTTGCCGGAAAGCGATGCTGAGAGTCAGGCTGAAGCCTTCGACAGCTTTGCCGACGAGCTGATTGAGGAGATGCTGGAGCGCTCGCCGGAATGGGCCATTTATCAGGGCCGGTATGAACACGCGGGCAAGGTGACCATTCCCGATGAGAGCCGGCGCAGGGAAGAAGTGGAGTTTGCAGACAGGGCGCTGGCGCGCCTGGCCGAGTTTGAATACAGTCGGCTGCCTGTGCGGCAGCAAACGGATCACGACCTGCTTTCCAACCGCCTTGAGGCCACGAAGTTTTATACCGAATCACTTCGGGCCTGGGAGTGGCAGCCTTCGAATTACAACGTGGCAGGGCCCCTGAGCCTGTTGCTCAACACCGACTTTGCCCCGCTGGAAGAAAGGCTGGCGCTGATTCGCCAGCGCCTGGACAGAGTGCCCGAATATTATCAGGCAGCGCGCGCCAGCCTGGGCACCCCCAGCCTTGAGCACACCGGATTGGCCATTCGACAAAATCAGGGCACGCTGGGCGTTTTGTCCGATATTCGCCGCAGCGCCGAAGAGGCGGGGCTGGCTGATGACCTGGCCGATTCCGTCGACCAGGCCCAGGCAGCGGTCGAGGACTGGATTGACTGGCTGCAAGGCCTGCAGGCCCGGCTTGAAGAATCTGGCGAGGCCCGTTCTTTCAGGCTGGGCAGGGCGCTGTACGAGCAAAAGTTCAAATATGACATCCAGGCCGGGTTTGATGCCGGCGAACTGTATCGCCGCGCGCTGGATGAAAAAGAGCGGCTGCTGGCTGAAATGGATGGCCACGCCACGGAACTGTGGCCGCAGTACTTCCCGGGTCAGCCGCTGCCGGAGGATCGCCTGCAGCGCATTGGTCGCATGATAGACCGACTGTCGGATGAGCATGGAAGCGTCGATGAGTTTGTCGACAACGTGCGCGAGCAGATGCCGAAGCTGGCCCGCTTTGTAAGCGAGAAGGACTTGCTGGACCAGGATCCGGACAAGCCGCTTGTCGTGCGCGAGACGCCGGAATACATGCGCGGCACAGGGGCCATTGCCTCGGTCAGCGCGCCGGGGCCGTTTCACCCCGATGCCGAAACCTACTACAACGTGACGCCGCTGGACAGCTACGGTGACGAACTGGCCGCCAGCTATCTGCGCGAGTACAACGACTGGATGGTGCAGATTCTCAATATTCATGAAGCCATTCCCGGTCACTATACCCAGCTGGTGCACGCCAACAAGTCGCCCAGCCTGGTAAAAAGCCTGTTTGGCAACGGCGCCATGATTGAGGGCTGGGCGGTCTATTCCGAGCGCATGATGCTTGAGGCAGGCTGGGGTGATCATGCGCCCGAGCTGCTTTTGATGCACGGCAAATGGCTGCTGCGGGTGGTGCACAACACCATTCTGGACTATGCGGTTCATGTCCTGGGCATGGAGCGCGACGAAGCCCTGCGACTGATGCGCGAGGAAGCCTTCCAGGAAGAGTCGGAGGCCACCCAGAAGTGGATCAGAATCACGCTCACCCAGGTGCAGCTGACCTCATACTACGCCGGCTATGCGGCCATTCTTGATCTGCGCACCGAACTGCAGAATGAGCTGGGCGAAGACTTTGACCTGAAAACCTTTCACAACCGTTTCCTGGGCTATGGGTCGGCGCCGGTGGCGACCATCGCCAGGCTGATGACAGAAGGCGCCAACTGACAAACCGCAAGAACTGCCCGCCTGCCGCTGGTCATGTGCCCGGCAGGCGGGCCTTCTTTTTATGGGCGACAGCCCTCAGCCCTGCTGTATCAGGCGGCTGAGGGCTTCAGTCTTTTCCTTGAGCAGTCGGGTGTCTGCGCGGGTTTCAACATTGAGCCGGATCACCGGTTCGGTGTTGGAGGCGCGCAGGTTGAAGCGCCAGTTTTCAAAACTCAGGCCAATGCCGTCGGTTTTGTCCACCACCGGGCTGTCATTTGCGAAGTGCTCAAGGATTGCGCGAATCACTTTGTGCGGATGGTCAACGCTGAAGTTGATCTCTCCGCTGCAGGGAAAGGCCCGGATGCGTTCGTCCACAAGCTCGGCCAGGGAACGCCCGGTGTCGCTGATGCGCTCCAGCAGCAGCAGCCACGGGATCATGCCGGAATCGCAATAGCTGAAATCGCGGAAGTAGTGATGGGCCGACATTTCTCCCCCGTACAGGGCGTTTTCCGCGCGCATGCGCTCCTTGATGAAAGCGTGCCCGCTTTTGTTGATGACAGCGCTGCCGCCGGCATCGGCAACCTCGGCCAGGGTGTTCCAGGTCAGGCGCGGATCCAGCACAATGGTTTCGCCCGGGCTGTTTTCCAGAAACTGGCGGGCAAACAGCCCAACCAGGTAATAGCCCTCGATAAAGCGGCCGTTGTGGTCAAAGAAAAAACAGCGGTCAAAGTCACCGTCCCAGGCGATGCCCAGATCAGCGCCGGCGTCAACCACGGCCTGGGCGGTTTCCCGCCGGTTTTCAGGCAGCAGCGGATTGGGAACGCCGTTGGGAAAGCGCCCGTCGGGCTGGTGATGCAGGCGCACAATTTCCAGCGGAAGATGTTTGGCCAGCTGGTCAAACACCGGGCCGGCGCAGCCGTTGCCGGCGTTGACCACCACCGTGGCGGGTTTTATTTTGCCAGTGTCGACAAAGCTGAGCATGCGGGAAAGATAGCCATCGGTCACGGATGTTTCTTCATGTTTGCCTGAACGGGCCGCGGAGGTTTCCCATTGGCCGCTGGCCAACAGGGTCTCCATATCCTTCAGCCCGGTGTCGCCGCTGACCGGGATGGCCTGCTCGCGAACCATTTTCATGCCGTTGTAGTCGGCCGGGTTGTGGCTGGCGGTGACCATGATTCCGCCCCCCATGCCGTCAAGTGAGGCTGCGTGATAGACAATCTCGGTGCCGCACAGGCCGATATCCCGGGTATCGGCGCCGGCCCTGTTGAGGCCTTGCGCCAGGGCCGCTGCAAGCGGGCGGCTCGACAGCCGCATGTCGTGGCCTATGGCCACCGGGCCACGTGGCCGAACGATGCGGGCATAGGCCTGGCCGATTTGGAAGGCGCGTTCTTCATTGAGCTGTTCGGGCACGCGTCCGCGGATGTCATAGGCCTTGAACGGCGAGTTTTTCAGGGATGTCATAAAAAGCCGGAGCCGGTGTGTTTGGTCAGGCGCTATCCTAACCCGGCGGCTGACCGGGTTGATGGCGGTGTGGCTGGCAGGTCCGTGGTTTCGGCCTGTGCCGACAGGGTCATTGCAGGACCACTTGGTGATACCATTGACGCGCTACACATTTCAGGAACAAGGCCCATGTTTGACAACTCTTTCACCATTGCCGGCTACGATGACGAGCTGGCCCAAGCCATCCGTTCGGAAGAGCAGCGCCAGGAAGACCATATCGAGCTGATCGCTTCCGAAAACCACGTCAGCCCGCGCGTCATGGAAGCCCAGGGTTCGGTGCTGACCAATAAATACGCCGAAGGCTACCCGGGGCGGCGTTATTACGGTGGCTGCGAGTTTGTCGACATTGCTGAAACCCTGGCCATAGAGCGCGTCAAAAAGCTGTTTTCTGCACAATATGCCAACGTTCAGCCGCATTCCGGCTCCCAGGCCAACCAGGCCGTCTACATGGCGCTGCTCAAGCCCGGCGATACCATTTTGGGCATGGATTTGACCGAAGGCGGGCATTTGACCCACGGTGCCAAGGTCAATTTTTCAGGCAAGCTGTTCAACGCCGTGTACTACGGCCTCGATCGCGAAACGGGCAAAACCGATTACGAGCACATGCGCCAACAGGCGCTGGAGCACCGTCCGGCCATGCTGATTGGCGGATTTTCAGCGCATTCGCGGCCGGTGGACTGGGCCAAAATGCGAGAAATTGCCGATGAGGTTGGCGCCTGGTTCATGGTTGACATGGCACACGTGGCCGGGCTGGTGGCCGCCGGCCTGTATCCCAACCCGGTGCCGCATGCGCACGTGGTGACATCGACCACGCACAAAACGCTGCGCGGCCCGCGCGGCGGGCTTATTCTGTCGGGTGAGTCCGATGAGGAACTGGCCAAAAAACTGCAGTCATCGGTTTTCCCCGGCGGTCAGGGTGGCCCGCTGATGCACGTGATTGCCGCCAAGGCGGTGGCCTTCAAGGAAGCGCTGGAGCCGGAGTTCAAAACCTATCAGAAGCAGGTGATAGAAAACGCGCGCGCCATGACCGAAGTCATCAGCGAGCGCGGCTACAAGATCGTTTCGGGCGGCACCGACAACCATCTTTTCCTCATTGACCTTATAGACAAGGACATTACCGGCAAGGACGCCGAGGACGCCCTGGGTCGGGCCAACATCACCGTCAACAAGAACACCGTGCCCGGCGAGCCGCGCTCACCTTTCGTCACTTCGGGCCTGCGCATGGGCACGCCGGCGTGCACCACGCGCGGGTTCAGGGCCGATGACTGCCGCGAGCTGGCCGGGCTCATCTGCGACATTCTCGACAACATGGGCGACGAGAGCGTGGTGGCGCAAGTGCGCGAGGCAGCGCTGAAGCTGGCGCGCAAATACCCGGTTTACGCATAGCTGCCTGCTGACTGATCATGTGGTGCCCGTTCTGCAATCACACCGATACCCGGGTGGTTGATTCAAGGCTGGCCGCCGACGGCTTCCAGATTCGCCGGCGGCGCCAGTGCGCCGATTGCGGAATCCGCTTCAACACGCTGGAAACGCCCGCTCTGAAGGCACCCAACGTGATCAAGGCGGACGGCTCGCGGGAAGCGTTTAACGAGGACAAGCTGCGGCGCGGCATGCTCAAGGCGCTGGAAAAACGCCCGGTGGAAACCCGGCTGGTGGAAAAAGCCATGCGCAAGCTCCTGCATGAGATCCACACGCTTGAAGAGCCGGAGATATCCAGCCAGAAACTGGGCGACTGGGTGGCGGCCGAGCTTGAAAAGCTGGACCAGGTGGCCTACGTGCGCTTTGCCTCTGTTTACCGCCGTTTTGAAGACGTGGCCGCTTTTCGCGATGAAATCGAGCGCCTTGAGCGCGACAATCCGGGCTTGTTTGACGGGCGCCAGATCCCGCTGCTGGACGACCGGGATGAATAGGCTCATGCGCGCCGCGGCGGACAGCAAAACAGACCCCGGGGAACCCCGGTTGCCGGCTGGTGCTGTCATCAGCCATTTTCGGGCGTGCCGGCCATGAGTTTTACGGCCGACGACCACCGCCATATGGCGGAAGCGCTGAGGCTGGCCGCCCGGGGACGCACGACCGCCGACCCCAATCCGGCCGTTGGCTGTGTCATTGTCAAAAATAACGAGGTTGTCGGGCGCGGCTGGCACCGGGCTGCGGGCGAGCCGCATGCCGAGATTCTGGCGCTGGGCCGGGCTGGTGTACGCGCCCGCCGGGCCAGGGTGTATGTCACGCTGGAGCCCTGCAGCCACCAGGGGCGCACGCCGCCCTGTACCGTCAGTCTTTTGGAAGCCGGGGTGTCCGAAGTCATTACCGCCATGGCCGACCCCAACCCGCAGGTGGCGGGCAAGGGCCATGCCCGGCTTGCCCGTGGTGGTGTGCAGGTAAGAAGCGGGCTGATGGAAGCCCAGGCCCGTGATCTCAACCGCGGCTTTGTGGCCCGTCACGAGCGCGGTCGCCCGTGGGTTCGCATCAAGCTGGCCGCCAGTCAGGACGGGCTGACGGCCGGGGCCGATGGCCGCTCGCAGTGGATTACCGGCGAGGCCGCCCGCACCGATGTGCAGCGCTGGCGCGCCCGTGCATCCTGCATTTTGACCGGCATTGGCACCGTGCTGGCCGATGACCCGCTTTTGAATGTGCGCCTGCCCGGGTTTACCCGCCACCCGCTCAGGGTTGTCGTGGACTCGCGCGCGCGCCTGCCCGGCAGCCTGCGCATGAGCAGCCAGCCGGGCCTGATTGCGGCGGCCACCTGCGCACACAGCCCGCCGGCCCGCAGTGATGTGCGCTGGTGGCCCATGCCGGCCGGGCGCGACGGGCGCGTATGCCTCGATGCGCTGCTTAAAAGACTGGCCGGGGAAGAAGTCAACACGGTTCATGTCGAAGCGGGGCCCGTTCTGGCTGGCGCCCTGGTTGAAGCCGGGCTGGCCGACGAGCTGCTGGTCTACCAGTCGGCCTGCCTGATTGGCAGCGGCCATCCGCTGCTGTCCCTTCCGGGGATGGAAAAGTTTGCCGACCGCCTCCACATACAACGCATGCAGGCGCGCCGGGTCGGTGAAGACTGGCGCTTTCTTTTCCGTCTTCCAGATTAAGCAGGATTTGTCGATGTTTACCGGAATCGTTCAGGCCGTGGGCACCATTGAGCGCGTAGATGAAATTCCCGAGGGGCGCCGTTTTGAAATTGGCTGTCCCCTGCTCGAGCCGGCCAGCTGGAACATTGGCGACAGCATTGCCGTGTCGGGGTGTTGTCTTACGGCAGTTGCTCTGAGCACGCACGGTTTTGCGGTTGACCTGTCGGCAGAAACCCTTGCAAAAACCCGGCTTGGCGAACTTGAGGCCGGCAGCCGGGTCAACCTTGAACCGGCGCTTAAAATGAGCGACAGACTGGGCGGGCATTTTGTCACCGGCCACGTCGACGGGCTGGCGGAACTGGTGTCATCGCGCCCTTCGGGCGACAGCCGCATCGACCGCTATCGGGTGCCGGCGCATCTGTCGCGCTTCATTGCGTCCAAGGGCTCGGTGACGCTGGACGGCGTGAGCCTGACCGTAAATGCGGTTGATGCCAGCGAGTTTGAAATCAACCTGATTCCGCACACGCTGAAAGTGACCACGCTTGGCGCGCTGAAGCCGGGCGATCGGGTCAACCTTGAAATTGATTTGCTGGCCCGCTATCTGGACCGGCTGCAAGGAGAACAGAGATGAGTTTTGACAGCATCGAGTCCATACTCGAGGACGTGCGCAAGGGGCGCATGGTGGTCATGCTGGACGATGAGGACCGTGAGAATGAGGGCGACCTGATCATGGCAGCGTCCATGGTGCGTCCCGAGGACATCAACTTCATGGCCCATCACGGCCGCGGCCTGATTTGTCTTGCGCTGACCCGCGAGCGCTGTCACCAGCTTGACCTAAAGCTGATGGTGGACGACACCGACCGCTACCACAAGACCAACTTCACCGTGTCCATAGAGGCTGCATCGGGCGTCACCACGGGCATTTCGGCCTATGACCGCGCGCACACCGTGCGCACCGCGGTGGCCCCCAACGCCGTTGCCGATGACCTGACCCAGCCGGGGCATATTTTTCCGCTTATGGCCCAGCCCGGCGGTGTGCTGGCGCGCGCCGGACACACCGAGGCCAGCGTTGACCTGGCCCTGCTTGCCGGCGTGGAGCCGGCGGCCGTTCTGGTTGAAATTCTCAACGAGGACGGCACCATGGCGCGTCGCCCGCAGCTGGAAGAATTTGTGCGGCACCACGGCCTGAAAATGGGCACGGTGGCTGATTTGATTCGCTACCGCATGAGCACCGAAACCAACGTCGAGTGTGTTCACACGCAAACCGTTGGAACCGCGCACGGCGAGTTCGAGCTCAGGGCCTTTCGCGACCGCATCACCAACCGCCTTCACTGGGCGCTGATACGCGGCAGCATCAGCAACGATGAGCCTTTCCCCGTGCGGGTTCACGTGCCGGAGCTGCTGGGCGATGTGCTTGGCATTACCCGTCCGGACTTCGGCATGCCGCTGGATGCCGCCCTGGCCGATATTGCCCGTCGCGGGCGCGGCCTGGCGCTGGTGCTCGGGCATTACGAGGACGATGATGACGCCCGGCTGGAAAGCCTGGCTGCCGGTGAGGCCAGGGTGCCGCAGTCGCCCGACAACGGCTCTGACCGGGCGGCCCGGGAGCTGCGCAGCTATGGCATTGCCGCCCAGATTATCGCCGCCCTGGGCATTCGGCGCATGCAGGTTTTTGGTGCGCCAAAACGTTTCCATGCCCTGGACGGCTTCGGGCTGGAAATTGTCGATCACGTCATTCCCGACAGATGAGGAAAGAAATGAGTCTGCATGATTCAGGCAACCGCTCCATACGGATTGCCATCGCCCACGCACAGTTCAACCGCAAGGTTACCGACATGCTGCTGGCCGGCTGCCGGCGCGCCCTGGAGCAGGCCGGGCTGACTGAAGATCAAGTTGATGTTTTTTCGGTGCCCGGCGCCTGGGAGCTGCCGCTGGCCGCGCGCCAGCTGGCAGCAGCGGAGCGCTACGACGGAATCATTGCCCTGGGTGCGGTGGTGCGCGGCGAGACGGCCCATTTTGAGTTCATTTCCGCCGAGTGTGCGCGCGGCCTGCAGCGGGTTTCGCTGGACTCCGGCCTCCCCGTTGGCTTTGGCGTGCTGACGCCGGAAAACGACGAGCAGGCCGAGGAACGTGCCGATCCCGGGCGCATGGACAAGGGCCGGGAGGCGGCCGCTGCGGTGCTGGCCATGATAAAGCTCAAGCAGCAGATTGCACAATGAGAAAGCGCCGCAAACCCGGGCCATTCGAGCCAAAAAAGCGGGCCCGCAGGCGGGCGCTGCAGGCGCTGTACCAGTGGCAGTTCAACGACAGCACGGCAACGGCCATTATCGAGCAGTTTCTCATCGAGCAAAACTTCTCGGGCGTTGACGAAACCTTTTTCAAGACGCTGGTTCGCGAAGTGGTCGCCAATCACGCGGCCCTTGACGAGGTCATCGCACCTTATCTGGATCGTGCGGAAAGCTCGCTGGACCAGATGGAGCGCGCCATTTTGCGCCTGGCTGCCTGCGAACTGTCCTATCACCCGGAGACACCCTATCGGGTGGTCATTGATGAAGCTGTGGACCTGGCCCATCGTTTTGGCGCCGAGCAGGCGCATACCTTCATCAATGGCGTTGTCGACCGGCTGGCACACAGGCTGCGCAGCGCCGAGATCGGGCTGGAAGCCGAAAGCCGGACCAAATGACGGCCGATGAGCGAATTTGACCTGATTGCCCGGATTCAGGCGCGCGCCGCAGGTCATGTCGAGAACGGCGTGGTGGTTGGAATTGGCGATGATGCAGCCGTGATTGCGCCGGCCGCCGGCCATGAAATTGTTGCCACCACCGATACGCTGGTGCCGGGCCGACACTTTACCGATGCATGGAGTGCCCAAGAGATTGGCTGCCTGGCCGCCCGGGCCAATCTGAGCGACGTGGCGGCCATGGGTGCGCGCCCGCGCTGGGCGCTTTTGGCGCTGACACTGCCGGGCGTTGATGAAGCCTGGCTTGACGGCTTTCTGGATGGTTTTCTGGCGGCCCTGGCGCAGGCTGAAACCGCGCTGGTTGGCGGCAATCTGGCGCGCGGCCCGCTGAATATCGGCGTGCAGCTGCTGGGCGAAGTGCCTGCGGGCCAGGCGGTGCTGCGCTCTGGCGGGCAGGCGGGCGATCGCATTGTGGTAACCGGTACGCCGGGCGATGCCGCCGCCGCGCTGCTGCTGGGCGACAAGGCGCCTGCAGAACTGCTGAACAGGCTGCGCTGTCCGCCGGCGCGGTTGCAGGCCGGGCTGGCGCTGCGCGATCATGCGCACGCCATGATTGACATATCCGACGGCCTGGCGGCTGATTTGGATCATCTGCTGAGCAATGGCCTGGGCGCCGAAATAGACCTGGACTGCCTGCCGGCATCGGCCGCGCTGAAAAAATCCGTGCCCGCGCCCGAAAAGCGCTGGCCGCTGCAGCTGCAGGGGGGCAGCGACTACGAGCTGCTGGCGCTTGTGCCCCCGCAGGTCGATATTGATCGTCTGCAGGAAAAGGCCGGCGTTGACCTGACCGTCACGGGAACCGTTGTGGACGGTGGCGGCATCCGCTTCCACTCATTGCAGCATTCGCTGCCGCCCCTGTCCATACAGGGCTGGGACCACTTTAAAAATGACTGATCCGCTCAGCGATCGCAGGCCCGATACGGTGCGCATTGCGCTGGGCTCGCCCGCCGGCTTTCTGGCGTTTGGGTTTGGCAGCGGCCTGGTGCCGTTTATGCCCGGCACGGCCGGCAGCCTGGCGGCCATGCTGCCGGCGCTGCTGCTGATCAAGCTGCCGCTGCCGTGGCTGGCGCTTTTTCTGGTGGCGGCTTTTGCATTTGGCGTGTGGCTGTGCGAACGAACCGGGCGGCGTTTGGGCGTGCATGACCACGGCGGCATCGTATTTGACGAATTTGTCGGCATGTGGCTGGTGCTGGCACTTGTGCCGGCAGGTCCGCTCTGGTGGCTGGCGGCATTTGTGGCGTTTCGCCTGTTCGACATTGTCAAGCCCTGGCCCATAGGCTGGCTTGACCGGCGCATTGGCGGCGGCCTGGGCGTTATGCTGGATGATGTTCTGGCCGCCGTTTACGCGCTGGCTGTGCTTGTACCGCTGATGTTCTGGCTGTAGGGCCGGAGGCGTCGAGCCTAGAGCTCGAATGCGCCGGCAATCCAGCTCAGGCGGCCGCTTTCTCCATCAAGGCCCACCACATCAAAGCGGCAGGCAAACTCCTGCCACTGCGGATGCTCCATCAAGAAATGCTGTGCGGCGCGAATCAGGCGCTGCTGTTTGTGGAAATCGACGCTGTCAACGCTGTCCACCCGCGCGCCCGGCCCGCGCAGGCGCACCTCGATAAAGGCCAGCACCCGGGTGTCGTGCGGGTTGGGATCGACCATGATCAGGTCAATTTCGCCGGCGCGGCAGCGGTAGTTGCGCTCAACCAGCTGCAGGCCGCGTTTGGCCAGCCAGTTTTCGGCGCGCTGCTCGCCCCGGTCGCCGGCCTGGCGGCGGCTCATTGCGCGTCTGCAGGCGCTGCGATGCCGCCCTGCAGTTCGACCACCGGCAGCTCGCGGCGAATCCGGTAACCGTCGGGCAGGCTGAGGTCGCCGAGCATGCCCGGCAGGGTCAGCACCGGGTCGGAGCGCATCATGGCAAGCCAGGGAACGAGGCTTATGGCATCGCGCCCCAGGGCGTGCATGCGCGACAGCGTGGCGCTTTCAAACCCGGCATACAGCGTGCGGGACTGCTCGTGAACATTGCCGGCGGCGGTGTAGCCAAGAAACCAGGGCGGCATGGGCAGGGTGATCCCGTTCAGGTCATCATCGCGGCCGGGAGCCGGCTTGCCGTCAACAATATAGGACGTGGACATGAGGGTGATGTTGGCGGCGTCAAAAAAGCGCAGCTGGGGCAGCAGCTGATGACCATCAGCGGGCCGGGCGCCAACAAAGATCAGGTCGATGTCGGCCCGCCGCCGGGGGCTGGATTCCACGTTGCCCAGCAGCCCGGAGAGCCGGCTGATGCGCTCTTCGGAACGGTCGATTTTCAGGGTTTCGCGCAGCAGGAATGAATAATCGGGCTGGTCGGTATCATAAAAACGCTCGGCCATGATCTGGCCGCCGCCCAGCCGGAAGGTGTCGCTGAAGGCTTTGGCCACGCGCCTGCCCCAGTCGGAATACTGATACAGCACCAAAGCCCGGCGGTGACCGGTGGCCAGGGCATGGATGGCGGCCTGCTCGGCATCGGTTTCGGGCGGCAGGGCAATGGCGGCCAGTTCGCCGCTGTCTGTTGCCAGAAGCGCCTCGTCGTCGGGCAGGTTGAGCAGCAGGGTGGGAATGACGCCGGCATCCTGCAGTTCCACCAGTGCCTGAACCTTGGGCTGGTCAAGCGGGCCGATAAGAAAGTCGCTGCCGCGTTCGCGCGCGTCAAACCAGGCCGCCACGGCCGATTCGGGCTCATCGCCCAGGTAGTCGAATACCAGCTCCGGGCGGCGGTCGGGCGGTATCTGCAGCCAGCCGGCCAGCAGACCGTTGCGCAGGGCCTCGCCCGGGCGCCTCAGCGGACTGCTGCGGTCGGGCAGCAAAACCGTAATTTGGGTCGGCATGGGCTGTGTCTGGCGCCAGGCGGCCAGCCATTGCTGCGCCTCGTCGGCGCTGTAGTCCAGCTCCGGCCAGCGCGCCTGCCAGGAAGACAGGGCACGGGCCAGCGCCGGGTCGTTAAGCAGGTTTTCGCGCGCCGCAATGGCCAGGTCCAGCCACGGCAGCAGCTCCGGTCTGTCGCCGGCATATTGCATGGAACCCTGCAGCTGGGCAGCCGGAAACTCGATCAGCAGGGCCAGCGCAAGCTCGCCGCCGAAGCCGGGCTCATCAAGCGCCTGGTCAAGCGCGTCAATGGCTTCCTCCACAGGCGCCGACTGCAGCTGTGCCAGCCGCAGCTCAAGCGCCTCATGCCGGCCTTCAAGGTCGCGCGGAAGATGGCCGGACACGCTGGCCAGCAGCCAGCCGGCGTTGGCAAAATCCTCGTGCAGCATGGCCAGCTCGGCCTGGGCAAGATCAAACCGCGTCAAATCGTGCCCGTCAAGAACGGAGGGGTCGATGTGGGCCAGCGCCTGTTCAGCCTGCTCCGGGTTCATGTCCTGCAGCCAGGCTTCAGCCGCCAGAATATAAAGTTCATCGGCATCCAGCGGCCGGGTCAGCGCCGCCTGCTCCCAGGCCAGGGCCGCCCGCCGGTAGCTGCCATCGGAAAAAAGCTGTTCGGCCCGTTCCAGTTCGGTGTCCGCATCCTTTTCCGGCCACACCCGGGGCTCCACGGCCGCACAGGCGGCAAGAAGCGCGGCCAAGCTCAAGCTCAACAGTGTTCTTTTCATGCGGTAATAGTAAACCACGCGTGCGCAGGGTTGACCAAGGCATTCATGATGCCGGAGCAAAATTCTGGCATGATTCACCCTGGCTTGATGCAATGACAACGAGAATGAATTATGAAGAAATCATTTTTGCTGGCGCTGGCCGCCGGTTTGAGCCTGTCCTTGACTGCCATGGCAGATACTGATCCGTGGCTGTGGCTCGAGCAGGTCGAAGGCGCCAATGCGCTGGCCTGGGCCCAGGGACAAAACGAGCGTTCACTGAATGAAATCAAGGCGCACCCACAGTTTGAGCCTGTTCATGACCGGGCGCTTGAAATCCTGACTTCCGACGAGCGCATTGACTACCCGAGCCTGCTTGATGGCGAAGTCTACAACTTCTGGCGCGATGACAGACACGTGCGCGGCATATGGCGCAAAACCAGCCTTGAAAGCTACAGCACCGGCCGGCCCGACTGGGATGTCATCATTGACCTTGACGAGCTGGCCGACAGGGAAGGCAAGAACTGGGTGTGGGCCGGGGCCAGCTGTCGCCATCCCGATTACGATCGCTGCATTGTCAGCCTTTCAATCGGCGGCGCCGATGCCGCCGTCAGCCGCGAATTTGATTTGAGCACGCGTGAATTTGTCGAAGACGGCTTTGCTCTCGATGAGTCAAAAAGCGCCCTGTCGTGGCGCGATCTGGACAGCGCCTTTGTCGGCCCCGCCTTTGAAGATGGCGATGTGACCGATTCGGGCTATCCGCGCACTGTCCGGCTCTGGCGTCGCGGCACCGATCTGTCCGAGGCGGCTACGGTGTTTGAAGGCGAAAGGAGCGACGTTGCGGTTCGCGGCATGCGCATCCACGATGGCGATGAGCATTTCGATGTCATCGTGCGCTCGCCGGGCTTTTTCACCCGCGAGTACTATCTGTATGCCGATGACCAGGCGCAGCGCATCCATGTGCCCGATGATGCGCAGCTGGTCGGCGTGATTGACGGACAGCTGCTGATTGCGCTCAAGTCCGACTGGACCGTAAAGGGCCAGACCTATCCCCAGGGCGCGCTGATAACCAGCGATCTGAGCGAGTTTCTGAACCCGGAGCCGTCTTTTGAGGTGCTGCTGCAGCCAGGCGAGCGCCAGGCGGTCAACGGCGTGTCAACCACCGAAAACGTGGTTTTGGTCAACCTGCTTGACAACGTCCGCGGGCGGCTGCTGAGCTTTGTCCACGATAAGGACGGCTGGCACCAGAGCGAAATTGCGGTGCCCGAAATGGGCAGCGTGGGCGTGGTCTCGACCGACGACAAATCGGATCGCTTCTTTTACACGTTTACCGGTTTTCTGACGCCTGCAACCCTGTATGAGGCCGACGCGGCCAGCGGCAGCAGCACAAGGGTGCGCGCCGAACCCGCCTGGTTTGATTCCGCAGGCATGGACGTGGTCCAGCACGAGGCCAAATCGGCCGATGGCGAGATGATTCCCTACTTTGTGGTGACCCCGCGCAACTTCGAGGCCGACGGCAGCAACCCCACCCTGCTGACCGCCTATGGCGGCTTTGAAATTGCCCGCACGCCTTATTATTCCGGCGTCACCGGCAGCGCCTGGCTCGAGCAGGGTGGCGTGCTGGTGCTGGCCAATATTCGCGGCGGTGGCGAATTCGGGCCGCGCTGGCATCATGCCGCGCTCAAGGAGAACCGCCAGCGCGCCTATGACGACCTCATTGCCGTATCCGAGGATCTCATCGCGCGCAAGATCACCTCTCCGCAGCATTTGGGCATTCAGGGCGGCTCCAACGGCGGGCTGCTGGTGGGTGCGGTCATGGTTCAGCGTCCCGACCTGTTCAACGCCGTGGTTTGCCAGGTGCCGCTGCTTGACATGAAGCGTTTCCACAAGCTGCTGGCCGGCGCCAGCTGGATGGGCGAGTACGGCAACCCCGACGACCCCGATCAGTGGGCATACATCAGCAAATACTCGCCCTATCAGAACGTTCGCGAGGACGCCGAATATCCGCGCGCATTCTTTACCACTTCAACCCGCGACGACCGGGTGCACCCGGGACATGCGCGCAAGATGGTGGCCAAAATGCTTGACCAGGGCCACGATGTTCTTTACTACGAAAACATCGAGGGTGGCCACGGCGGCGCAGCCAACCTCAAGCAGCAGGCCTTTCTTTCAGGACTGGTCTATGCCTACCTGCACGAGCGGCTGGGCCCGGCTGACGAGAGCTGAAAACAGCACTTGTTTCAGGCAGCAGCCAGTGATTCCGCCGGCCCTGGCGGTACAGAATGCCCGGCCCGGTTCCGGGCATTCTTTATTTAAAAAGCCCGGAACTTTGGTGCCGTAAACAGGGTCATAGCTGGCGTGCAATCGAATTGGTACCAAATTGCTACTGATTTGTTTGAATGGTGCCGTTTTGATATAATTTGTCAATGGACAAGGAGGAAATCCGAATGAGCAAGGAGCTCGTACCCTCACATCTTTTGGCGCCAGCCGGAACCGGTTCCCTTGACGAGTACATGCAAGAGGTCAACCGCATTCCCATTCTTACCCTGGAACAGGAGCAGAGCCTGGCCCGCCGCTATCGCGATGAGGAGGATCTTGAGGCGGCCCGCCGGCTGGTCATGGCGCATCTGCGCTTTGTGGTGCACGTGGCGCGCGGCTATTCCGGCTACGGGCTGCAGGTGGCCGACCTGATCCAGGAAGGCAACATCGGCCTGATGAAGGCCGTCAAGCGCTTCGACCCCGACCGTGGCGTGCGCCTGGTGTCGTTTGCGGTGCACTGGATTCGCGCCGAGATCCACGAGTTTGTCCTGCGCAACTGGCGCATCGTCAAGGTGGCCACCACCAAGGCCCAGCGCAAGCTGTTCTTCAACCTGCGCCGCCAGAAAAAAAGCCTGGGCTGGCTCAATCTGGACGAAGTCAACGCCGTGGCCGAGCATCTGGACGTCAAGCCGGAAGTGGTTGTGGAAATGGAGTCGCGCCTGTCGGGCCGCGATATCGGCTTTGACATGTCGAACGATGACGACGACTCAAACTATGTTGCCCCCGAAGCCTGGCTGCAGGGCATTTCAGCCGCGCCGGATGAAGTGGCCGAAGCCGAAGACTGGGAGGAGCATCATCACAACCTGTTGTTTGACGGGATTGAAAACCTTGATGACCGCTCGCGCGACATTATCCAGAGCCGCTGGCTGATGGATCCGCGCACCACGCTGCAAACCCTGGCCGACAAGTACGACATTTCCGCCGAGCGCGTGCGTCAGCTCGAAGCAGCTGCGCTCAAAAAGCTCAAGGCACGTTTCGAGGCCTAGCAAAAACACACATTCTGACCTTTGTCCAAAAGGGAGCCGCTGCGCTCCCTTTTTTGCTGCATTGCCCATTTCTGGCAATACGCGGCTTAACGCAACCTAGCTTGCCGCCTTGTTCGAATGCCCTGTGTTAACGCCCTGCACTGTCGGCCGGGCTGGGCAGCCGGGCCGCTGATTATCTTCGGTTTAAGCCCGCCTTTTCTTCAAGCAGCAAGCCAGGGTCAACAAACCAGGCTCAGGCACAAGTGAACCAGGAACGCTTTGAGCTCCCTTTTATAAAGCGTAATTTATGCTTCTTTGCGGGCAGAAGCCCTTGACATTGCTTGCTTTTTGTGGTTTTGTGTGAAGCGTATCCCAAGAGTGCGCCAGGCTTGTCGGATGGGGCGGCTGGCTGTGGTTGCGAGAGGCGTTTTGTTGCCGAGGGTGACCATCAGCGCCGGGTCATGATGACGGGCGCTGTGATGGGCGGCAGCGGGTAACTGAACTTGATGAAAAGCAGGGAGCTTAATGAGCATGAAAAAAGTTGTACTGACAGCCGCACTTGCAGTCTTGATGCTGGTATCAGCAAGTGCAAGTGCACAGACGGCGCATTACATGGTTTTCGAGGTTGATGAGAGCGGCCGGATCGAGCCTGTTTTTTATCAGCTGGTTGAAATGCAGGCCCCAGCGGATCCGGCACGTGACTTGCCTGTGCAACAAGCTGACACAGATGGCGAAATTGTGAAGTATGAGCTGTACCTTGATGGAAAAAGCCAGGGTTTTTCTTATGCAAAGCTGCCGCGGATGAGAGGTGAGTTTGCCAAAGAGCCAGGCGTGGATGATCGAATTCAGTCAGTCCAGCCTGGCCGGTCCGGAGCAGGGGCATTTGTAATCAGGGTTGCGGTGGATACAGCTGACACCATCCGGTTTGAGCATGGGCCACAGCCACAAACATATTCCATAGAATCTGTTGCTGCCCAGCGCGCCATGTTGCGTGAGGCTGCCACGGTGCCGTTCGATATCGGGTTGCCGGCAGAGCATGGCCCGCCGGGCAATCGCGTGGATTTGCTGGTGCTTGGTGACGGATATACAGGCACGCAGAAGACGTCGTTCGAAAACGATGCCGCTAATTTGAAAAATGCACTTTTTGCATTCCCTCCATACAGGGAGTATCGAAACTTCGTAAACTGGGTGACTCTTTTTTCGCCCTCAAGCCAGTCCGGAGCCAGTCATCCGCCCTATCAGCCAAATTGCACCAGTGCCAGCTGCTGCAGCGATCCGGATGCTCAATCAGATCCATTTGCGGGACGCTTTACACAAACCGCTTTTGACAGCACTTTTTGCACCAATCAGATTCATCGCCTGCTTACGGTCAATCAGTCAAAGGTTCTTGCAGCCGCTGCCGGATATCCGGACTGGGATCAGATTTTGGTGCTTGTCAATGATGAAGTGTACGGCGGTTCGGGCGGCTTTTTGTCAGTTACATCAACCAATCAGTATGCCGACCAGATAGTTCTGCACGAGCTTGGCCACAGCTTTAGCGGTTTGGCTGATGAATATGATACGCCCTATCCAGGATTACCGCCGTGCAGCGACACGGCGGGCGGCTCTCCGTGCGAGCCCAATGTGACCAACCAGACATCGCGCTCACAGATCAAGTGGGCGAGCTGGATCTCACCCGGAACTGCTGTTCCAACGCCGCCGGGGACCCCCGGGGTGGGGCTGTTTGAGGGAGCGCGCTACCAAAGTACCGGCATGTACCGCCCGGTGGACCAGTGCCAGATGCGTCAGCTGGGTGTTCCGTTTTGTCCGGTCTGCCGCGAACAGTACATTCGCAGGCTGTATACAGGTGGCTGGGGCACGCCGCAGGACGGCATAGACCTGATTGAGCCGGGCAGTGAGCAGCCAGCCCCCGAGGCTCCGGTTCAGTACACTGTGGGTACAAGCATTTCATTTACGGTTGATCTGTTGTGGCCACAGGAAAGCGATCTTGACATTGAGTGGCTTCTGGATGGTGTGCCGGTAACAGGTTCCTGGACCGAAAGCTTCACCTTCAGCCAGGATACGCCCTGGCCAGAGCAGCGTACGCTGGAGCTGCGCGTTCGCGATGCCGATACCAATGGGTATCTGTCCGACCCGGTAAGTGCTGGCCTGCCGCCGCACCAGCGGACGTGGACAATTGAAGTTGCTGGTGAGCTTCCCGACGAGGTTTTTCATGATCGTTTTCAATAAGCGGTTTTCCGCTTCACGGCATTAAACGCTTAATGGCCCGGCAGCTCGCGTTGCCGGGCCAGTTTATTCACAGGTCTGATGGCCAGGCAGTGATGGCTCCGGCTCGAGCTTTATGCCAAATCCATGCCAGACCGAAGCCTGAATGGCTGCAACCAGTTTTACAAGCGCACTGCCGCTGGCGCCGCCGTGGTTGACCAGCACCAGGGCGTGGTTTTTATACACGCCAACCTGGCCCATGCGGCGCCCTTTCCAGCCCAGTTGTTCAATCATCCAGCCGGCGGCCAGCTTTATTTTTCCGTCTGCCTGCGGCCAGTGGGGCAGGGCGGGGTGTTTGTCAAGAATTTCCAGCGCCTGCTTGCGTTCGACCAGCGGATTTTTGAAAAAGCTGCCGGCATTGGGCAGGCGGGCCGGGTCGGGCAGCCGGTGGCGTCGCAGGCGCATGACGGCAGCGGCCAGCTGGCGCGCTGTGGGGTTTTGTATGCCCTGTTTGTGCAGCGCATTGGCCAGGCTGGCGTAGCCGGTATTGGGTCGGAAGCTTGTGGACAGGCGCAGGGTCACGGAGCAAATGATGAAGCGGTTGGGGCAGCGTGACTTGAACAGGCTGTCGCGGTAGGAAAACCGGCAGTCGGGCCCGCTCAGCGTGACAAACTCTCTTTCCTGCAGGTCGAAGGCCCGCAGCCTTTCGAACACATCGGCCAGCTCAACCCCGTAGGCGCCGATGTTTTGCACCGGTGCAGCGCCCACGGAGCCGGGGATCATGATCAGGTTTTCGATGCCGTGCAGCTGTTCATCAAGGCAGCGGCGCACCAGTGCATGCCAGTTTTCTCCGGCGCCGGCGGTGACCAGCACGCTGTCGCCGGATTGGGAAAATTCAACCCCGCGGATGCGATTGAGCAGGATGCAGCCCGGGTAGTCGCCCACAAAGACGGTGTTGGAGCCTTCGCCCAGCAGACGCATGGGTGGCTGGTCCGGCGGCAGGGCGGTGAGCTGTTGGGGGTGGCTGATGCGCACCAGCCGGGCGGCGGTGGCCGGCAGTGAAAATGTGTTCAGCCCCGTCAGGTCGGCCCCGAAAACGGGTTTCGGCTCAGGCGGTTTCGGCACGGCTTTTGGCGGGCTTGCTCCACGCCTTTGCGCATTGTCCGACAAGGGCCGGGCCGCGATAGACAAAGCCGGTGTAGATCTGTACAAGATCGGCGCCGGCCTGCTGCTTGTCGACGGCGTCCTGCGCCTGCATGATGCCGCCCACTCCGATGATGGGAAAGTCGGGGCCCAGCGTGCGCCGGGCCGCAACCAGAACCTGATCTGCCATGGCCTTGAGCGGCGCACCGCTGAGACCACCGACTTCAGTGGCGTGGGCGTGGCCGCTGATTGCCGAGCGATCCACGGTGGTGTTGGTGGCCAGCAGTCCGTCTATGCCCGATTCGGCAATGACCCTGAGCGAGGCGCTGAGGGCCTGCGCGTTCCAGTCGGGCGCGATCTTGACCAGCAGCGGGCGCTGCCTGCCGTGCTCTGCCGCCAGCCGGTTGCGAATGGCCACCAGCTCGGTCAGCAGCTCGCGCAGCGGGCCGGTGTCCTGCAGCTCGCGCAGGTTGGCGGTGTTGGGCGACGAGACATTGATCGTAACGTAGTCGCAGTGCGGATAGACGCGCTTTAGGCAGTGGCTGTAGTCTCCCGGCGCTTCATCCACCGGCGTTTCCTTCTGCTTGCCGATGTTGGCGCCGACAATGCCCTTGAAACGGCGCCTTGCCAGGTTGGCAACCAGGTGGTCGACGCCCTTGTTGTTGAAACCCAGCCGGTTGATGATGGCCTGGTGCTCGGGCAGCCTGAACATGCGCGGCCGCGCGTTGCCGGCCTGTGGTTTTGGCGTAACGGTGCCGACCTCGATAAAGCCGAAGCCAAGCCCGCCGAGCGCATCGATATAGTCGCCGTTCTTGTCCAGGCCGGCCGCCAGCCCGACGGGGTTGGGAAATTCCAGCCCCATGAGGCTGACCGGCCGGGCAGGCGGGCGTCCGGCCATGAGCCGGGGCAGCCCAACGAGCCGCCCGGCGCACAGCGATTTGAGCGCCACTTCATGCGCCGCCTCGGGCGGCAGCATGAACAGGCCTTTTCTGAGCCAGCCGTACATTCAGCAGCCGGGCGTCAGAAAGCTGGACAGTGCCTGGAACGGAACCTGGGCGATCACAGCTCGAACTTGATGCCCTGGGCCAGCGGCAGGTCGGATGACCAGTTGACGGTGTTGGTCTGGCGGCGCATGTAGGCCTTCCATGAATCCGAACCGGATTCGCGCCCGCCGCCGGTTTCCTTTTCGCCGCCAAAGGCGCCGCCGATTTCGGCGCCCGAGGTGCCGATGTTGACGTTGGCAATGCCGCAGTCCGATCCCTGGTGCGACAGGAAGTACTCGGCGCGGCGCAAATCGGTGGTGAAGATTGATGAAGACAGGCCCTGGGGGACGTCATTTTGCATGGCCACGGCGTCTTCGAGGCGGCTGAACTTCATGACGTACAGGATGGGCGCAAAGGTTTCTTCCTGGACGATGTCCCAGTGGTTTTCGGCCTCGATAATGGTGGGCTCGACAAATGAGCCCTGGCGGTCGATGCGCTTGCCGCCCGTGAGCACCTTGCCGCCGGCCTCGGTGGCGCGGGCCACGGCCTGCTCGAAGTTTTTGACGGCATTTTCATCGGTCAGCGGGCCCATGAGTGTGTTTTCATCCAGCGGGTCGCCAATGCGAACCTGCCCATAGGCGTTGACCAGCGCTTCTATTGTTTGATCGTAAACAGTTTCGTGCACAAACAGGCGGCGCGTGGTGGTGCAGCGCTGGCCGGCGGTGCCCACGGCACCAAACACAATGGCCGGTATGGCCAGATCCAGGTCGGCGGTTTCATCGACAATGATGGCGTTGTTGCCGCCCAGTTCCAGCAGGCTCTTGCCCATGCGTGCAGCCACGCGCTCACCGACCATGCGGCCAACCTTGCTGGAGCCGGTAAACGACATCAGGTCAACGCGCCTGTCGTCAATGAAGCGGCTTGAAAGCTCGTGGGCGGGTTCCATGAACGAGGTGAAAATGGGCGGGTAGTCGGTGTCTGCCAAAGCCTCGTTGACGATATTCTGAACCGCCACAGCGCACAGGGCACCCTTGGGGCTGGGCTTCCAGACCGTGGCGTTGCCGCAGATGGCCGACAGGAAGGCGTTCCATGCCCATACGGCCACCGGAAAGTTGAAGGCGGTGGAAACGCCCACCACGCCCAGCGGATGCCACTGCTCAAACAGACGGTGGCCAGGGCGTTCGGAGTGCATGGAGTAGCCGTACAGCATGCGTGACTGGCCCAGAGCAAAATCGCCAATATCAATCATTTCCTGGACTTCGCCATCGCCTTCGGGCTTGATTTTGCCCATTTCCAGCGCAACCAGCGAGCCCAGCGCGTCCTGATAGTCGCGCAGGGCATCGTTGGCCAGCCGCACGGCGTTGCCGCGTTCGGGTGCGGGCACCAGCCGCCAGGCCACAGCGGTTTCGCGGGCCGTGGCCATAACCTTTTCATAATCATCAACGGTGGCGCCGCTGATGCGGGCAATGACTTCGCCGGTGGTGGGGTTAATGGAGTCAAACAGGTTATCTTCGCGGATTTCTGCAAATTTCCCGGGGCCGAAGCACGCGCCGGGGTTGACGTCCTTGAGGCCCAGACGTTTGAGTAGCTGGCTGTGGTCGCTCATGTTTGTCTCTTCCTGGTGGGGTTGTTTGTGTGTCAAACAATCTATTATCGCATTCCGGAGCCAACGGTTCACGGTCGCGCCATGATATTCTTTGGCCGAGGAAATATTGGCGATTCATGAACTATCCGGCCGGGCCACGGTCTTCATACAACGTGAGCCCGGTCGTTTGTGCATAAGGACGGGGAAACCCCCGATGAACGAGCGGGAAGTCGATCAAGAACTGGTAGAGCGTGTACAAAATGGCGACAAATCGGCCTTTGATGTGCTGGTTGGAAAGTACCAGCACAAGATCGTCAGCCTGGTGACCCGCTATGTCAATGACCACGCTGAAGCAATGGACATTGCCCAGGAGGCCTTCATCAAGGCGTATCGGGCCATCGGCCGGTTTCGCGGCGACAGCGCCTTTTACACGTGGCTTTACCGGATTGCCGTCAATACGGCCAAAAACCACCTTGTTGCGCAAAGCCGCCGCCCGCCGCGCAGCGACGTTGATGCCCAGGATGCGGAACAATTCCACGTTGATTCGCGTCTTAAGGAGCAAGGCACGCCAGAACATGATGCGCTGCGCGGAGAACTTGAGCGCACCATTCACCAGGCCATTGCCGACCTGCCCGACGATTTGCGGGTTGCCATTACCCTGCGCGAGTTTGACGGCATGAGTTATGAAGACATTGCAACCACCATGGATTGCCCGATCGGAACCGTCCGGTCGCGTATTTTCAGGGCTCGTGAAGCCATAGACAAGCGGTTGCGGCCGCTACTTGATGATTAACAGGATGTTTGCCTTATGACTGAATCCCGGGAAAATCTGTCGTCCCTGATGGACGGCGAACTGGACCGCAGGGGGAGACGGTTTTTGCTGCGTCGCCTGGCCGGCGATGCGGCACTGAAAGCAGACTGGAACCGAATGCACACGGTGCGCGCCTGCATTCAGGGCGATACGCTGGCAGATGCCGGCTTTGCCAGCAGGGTGGCTGCGGCCATAGAAGCCGAGCCGGCGCCCAGACAAAACATTTCATCGCGCCTGCTGCGCCCTGCTGCCGGCGCTGCAATTGCCGCCAGCGTGGCGGTTGTGGCGCTGATAGGTTTCAATGCCAGCGTCATGAACGGTTCGGACGGCTCCACGCAGCTGCCTGGTGAAGCCCGGAGCTTTGTCAGCCAGCCCACATCGCTGGATCGCGATTTTGCCCGGTCGCCGGTTCCGGTCAGCCTGTCCGAAGACCGGCAGGCACGACAGGCCCAGCGGCATCGCCTGAGCAGTTATGTCATGCGGCACCACCAGGCGGCGGGCAGCACCGGCTTTGTTTCCTGGGTGCCCATTGTTGCCGACATGGAAGAGCGGCCGCAGCCGGTGGTGGTGGTGGATAACGACGCGGTCGACGGCGATCGCCAGGAAACAAATCCCTGAGACTGCTCATGCGCGCATTGATTTCCCGTCGAGGATTGAACGTTCTGCTGGCCGGCCTTGCGCTTTCGGCGGCAACAACAGGCTGGGCCGGAGACAGTGTCAGGGGCTGGCTGGACCGCATGTCGCGAGCGGTCGAGACGCTGGATTACAAGGGCACCCTGGTTCATGTACACAACGGCCAGGTTGATACCCTGAAGATTTTTCATCGCGCCGATGAAAATGGCGTGCGCCAGCGCATCTACTCCATTGACGGGACCAGGCGCGAAGTCATCCGCTCGGGCGACAGCGTGCGCTGTTTTTTTCCGGGTGAAGAGCCGACCATGCTTGAAAGCCGGCTGGCAGGCAGGCTGATGCCGGCGCTGCCGGTCAGCCGCCTGCTGGGCCCCGATTCCGGTTATCTGATGTCGCTTGGCGATACCGAGCGTGTAGCCGGCATGACGGCCCGGGTTGTCAATATTCAGCCGCGCGATGCCTATCGCTACGGGTCACGCTTGTGGCTGGAGGAGCGAACCGGCATGCTGCTCAGATACGCGCTGATTGATCACAACGGCAACCGGCTGCAGCAGCTGTCGTTTACGGCCATTGAGCTGGGCGCAAAGATTTCCGACGCCGAGCTTGAGCCCGAACTGTCGGGGCGACACTTTTCCATCCGGTCTGCCGATGAGGCGCTGCGTTCAAGCAGTGCGCCGGTGGCGCCCATATCGGTACAGCCCCAGGTGCCCAGCGGATTCAGGCTGGTCAATGCCGGTCGCGGCCACGGAACCGACGGCAGCGAGTTCGAGCACCTGCTTTTCAGTGACGGTCTGTCCAGCTTTTCAATCTACATTGAGCCGGCCGTGGGCAAATCGACCGAAGCGGGCATTGAGGCGCTGGGCCCTGTGCATGTCTATACAACCCGCAGCACCGGCTATCAGTACACCGTAATTGGCGAAGTACCGGCCGAAACCGTTGGCTATGTGGGGCGCCAGCTGCGTCGCGGCGGCAGACATTCGGTGCGCCACTGAGCGCGGTTGCCGTGATCTGGCAGCCGGCTCGCATTCTCTCCGTTGACCAGCAAAAAATGACGCTGGGCTTTTCCGTCTCTTCGCCACAGTGCGAACGCTGTGCGCGTGGTGAAGGCTGCGGGGCGGGCGTGTTCAGCAGGCTGCTTGCATATGGCAAAGCACAGCTTGTTTTGCCGGCGCAGCCCGGTCTGCGCCCGGGTGACTGGGTGTCGGTGGGCGTGGAACGCCGTCGGCTGGCGCTGGCTGCGGTGCTGAGGTATGTCCTGCCGCTGGCAGGTTTTCTGGTTTTTGCCGCAGCTGCCCACGCCCTTGCCGGCGGTTTGCCAGGGCAGGATATTGTGGCGCTGCTTGCCGGCCTGGCCGGCTTTGCGTCAGTTTCCCTGATTGTTGATCATGGCTCGAAAATGAGTTTGAACCCTGTCATGCGATCATTGTCTTTTTGTGGCAACACAGATCGCTTTTCTTCAAAACCGTCAAGGACAGATAAATGATTCGGAAAACAACGCAGATCACGGCGGCTTTTCTATTGGCGGCGCTGGCTCAGCTGGCGGTGGCCAATCCTGACTTTACTGACCTGGTTGAGCGTTCCGTGCCGGCTGTTGTCAATATTGATACAACCCAGTTTGGCACCCGCCCCGGTGAAGCATCGAGCGATGACCGGCAGCTGCCGGACGGTTTGCCCGACTTGTTTCGTCACTTTTTTGATCAGCCGCCGGGCGACCGCGGTCGCCCCGACCGCCACAGCGGCGGCTCCGGGTTCATCATTGAGTCCGACGGGCTGATCATTACAAATCATCATGTGATTGATGGCGCCGACAGAATCATGGTTCGTCTTTCGGATCGCCGTGAATACGAGGCCGAGCTCATTGGCTCCGACGCAGAAACCGATATAGCGATACTGCGCATTGACGCCTCGGACCTGCCCACGCTGGAATTTGGTTCCACCGACACCCTCAAGCCCGGGGAGTGGGTGATCGCCATTGGCTCGCCCTTTCAGTTTGAGCAGTCGGTTACGGCCGGCATCATCAGCGCCAAGGGTCGCAGCCAGGGCGCCCGCCAGCAGTATGTGCCTTTCATTCAGACCGATGTGGCCATCAACCGCGGCAATTCCGGCGGGCCGCTGATCAGCACCGACGGCAAGGTGGTCGGCATCAATTCCTGGATTCTGAGTTCGCACGGTGGCAATATTGGCCTGTCCTTTTCGATTCCGTCCGAGGTGGCGCAAAACTCGGTTGAACAGCTGCTCGAGCACGGCGAGGTGGCGCGCGGGTTTGTGGGCATACAGCTGCAGGCCGTCAGCCGTGATCAGGCCGACGCGCTTGGGCTGGACAGAACGGCAGGCGCCCTGATTGCCCACGTGGAGCCGGGCAGCCCGGCTGAAGAGGCGGGGCTGGAAGCCGGTGATGTGGTGCTGGCCTTCAACGGCATTCCCATTGATCGTCATCACGAGCTGCCGCCGCTGGTTGGCATGGAGCGCCCGGGAACCGATGTGGAACTGACCATATGGCGCTGGGGCGAACGCCACACCATTGACGTGACGCTTGGCAAAAGCGATGCCGGAGCCGACACGGCTACACGCGGCAGCGGAGATTCAGGCACACCTTCCAATGCGCTGGGTCTGGTTGTCGAACCGCTTGAGGAAGAGCAGAAGCGCCGCTATGAAAATGCCGAAGGCGGCGTGGTGGTTGCCGAAGTGGAAAGCGACCGGGCCTACCGGGCCGGTATTCGGCGCGGCCAGCTGATTCTGATGATCAACAACCAGGCGGTTGACTCGGTTGAGGACTTCAACCGCATTGCAGCCGATGTCGTGCCCGGTGCTGCAGTGGCCCTGCTGGTCCAGCAGCCGGGAGGCGCAACCGCTTTTCTGGCCTATCGCCCGGAAAGCCCGGACGAGGACTAGAGTCGCGTTTGCTGCCGACCGTATCGGTATAATTGAACGTCTTTACCCAATATCAGCAATCGCTCCGGGGCAGCCCGGAGCGATTCCAGCAAGGAACGTTCAGCTTACCGATGTCCGACACCCGTCGTATTCGAAATTTTTCCATCATTGCGCACGTAGACCACGGCAAGTCCACGCTGGCCGACCGGTTCATTCAGGTTTGCGAGGGCCTGACCGAGCGCGAGATGGCAGCCCAGGTCCTCGATTCCATGGACCTGGAGCGTGAACGTGGCATTACCATCAAGGCGCAAAGCGTCACCCTGAACTTTGAAGCCGCGGACGGGCAGGTTTACCAGCTCAATTTTATCGACACGCCCGGTCACGTGGATTTTTCCTATGAGGTTTCACGATCACTGGCCGCCTGTGAAGGCGCGCTGCTGGTGGTTGACGCCGCTCAGGGCGTGGAAGCCCAAAGCGTGGCCAACTGCTACACCGCCGTGGAGCAGGGTCTTGAAGTCATTCCGGTCATCAACAAGATTGACCTGCCGGCCGCCGACCCGGAGCGCGTCAAGCATCAGATCGAGGACATCATCGGCATTGATGCCAGCGATGCCCTGCTGGTCAGCGCCAAGACGGGAGAAGGCATTCGTGAGGTGCTTGAGGCGCTGGTCAAAAAAATTCCGCCGCCGGAAGACAGATCGGACGCACCGCTCAAGGCCCTTATTGTCGACTCCTGGTTTGACAACTACCTGGGCGTCAACTCGCTGGTCAGGATTGAAGAAGGGCGCCTGACCAAGGGGGACAGGATAAGGCTGATGTCGTCCGGCAACGAGCACCCGGCCGATGAAATCGGTATTTTTACCCCCAAGCGCAGTCCGCAGGACTCCCTTGAGTGTGGCCAGGTCGGTTTCATTGCTGCCGGCATCAAGGAAGTCAACGGTGCGCCTGTTGGCGACACCATTACCAGCGCCAGGAATCCGGCTCAGGAACCCCTGCCGGGATTCAAGCCGCTGCAGCCGCGCGTGTTTGCCGGAGTTTTTCCGGTGGACTCATCCGATTACACCGACCTGCGCGAGGCGCTCGACAGGCTGCAGCTCAATGACTCCGCCCTGTATTTCGAGCCTGAAACCTCCATGGCGCTGGGGTTCGGGTTTCGCTGCGGGTTTTTGGGCATGCTGCACATGGAAATTGTGCAGGAACGCCTGGAGCGCGAATACGACCTTGAACTCATCACGACAGCACCAACGGTCATTTATGAGCTGGAAATGACCAATGGCGACATCATTTACCTGGACAACCCGGCGGGCCTGCCCGATGCTGGCGAGATCAACGAAATACGCGAACCCGTCATTCTTGCCAATATTCTTGTGCCGCAGGACTATATTGGCGGCGTGATTGGCCTGTGCGAAGAAAAGCGCGGAGAACAGCAGGACATGCGCTTTCTCGGCGGGCAGGTTCAGCTGACCTACGCCTTGCCCATGTCAGACGTGGTCATGGACTTTTTTGATCGCCTCAAGTCGGTCAGCCGTGGTTTTGCCTCTTTTGAATATGATTTTCTGCGCTACCAGGCCGGGCCCTTTGTAAGGCTGGACATTCTTATCAACGGCGAGCGTGTGGATGCGCTTTCCGTTATTGTCCACAGGGAGCAGGCCGATCGGCGCGGGCGTGATCTTGCCGAGCGCATGCGCGAACTGATCCCGCGCCAGATGTTCGATGTGGCCATCCAGGCCGCCATTGGCTCGCACATCATTGCGCGCTCAACCGTCAAGGCCTTTCGCAAAAATGTCACCGCCAAATGCTATGGCGGCGATGTCAGCCGCAAACGCAAGCTGCTTGAAAAGCAAAAGGCCGGCAAGCGCCGCATGAAGCAGGTAGGAAAGATAGAAATTCCGCAGGAAGCGTTCCTGGCTGTTCTGCGAACCGATCAGGAGAACTGACCTCATGAATCTGGACTTCGCGCTGATCCTGACCTTGCTGACCCTGGTGGCGGCCGTGCTCTGGGTGCTCGAAAAATTCTGGCTGCGCCCGCGGCGCAGAGGCAAGGAAGCATCCGGCGCGCTGGGCAAGACCACCGAAACCCTGGGCTCGCTGTTTCCCGTTTTGCTGCTGGTTCTGGTGTTTCGATCTTTCCTGTTCGAGCCGTTCAAAATACCCTCCGGCTCCATGATTCCAACATTGTGGATAGGCGATTTCATCGTTGTAAACAAGTTTTCCTACGGCCTGCGCCTGCCGGTACTGAACAAGAAAATCCTGTCAACCGGCGAGCCCGGGCGTGGTGATGTCATCGTGTTCAGGTACCCGGAAGACGAACGCGTCAACTACATCAAGCGCGTTATTGGTGTTCCGGGAGATTCAATCAGCTACCGCAACAAGGTGCTGTATATCAACGGCGAGCCTGCCGAACAGCAGCCCGACGGCCCATGGGTTGGCGAGGGCCTGAACCGCAATCCGCCTGGAAGCAGGCCGGTAAAATATACGGAAAGCCTGGGCGGGGGCGCGCACTCCATTGTGGTGTATCCACAGCGCGGCAACAACGGATTTCAGGCGGTTACAGTGCCGGAAGGTCACTATTTTGTCATGGGAGACAATCGCGACCAGTCGCTGGACAGTCGGTCCTGGGGCTTCGTGCCCGAGGAAAATCTGCTGGGCCGGGCGGTGCGAATCTGGATGCACTGGGACTGCTCCAGGGGTTGTATAGATTTTCGAAGAATTGGTGATAAGATCGAATAAACAGGGGAGACCGTGACATTCTGAGGGATCTGGAAACATGAAGTCATTGCAAGAACAGCGCGGCATGACCTTGATAGGATTTGTTTTTCTCCTGCTGGTCGTGCTGTTTTTCACCTATATTGGCATCAAGATCGTACCTGTTTACATGAACCACGTTTCGCTGATGAGCGAGGTCAAATCGATCGCCTCCCAGCCCGGTGCGGCCAACAAATCGCCCAACGCCATTCGCAAGGAACTCGCCAGCCGCATTGAAATCAGCTACATAAAGCACGTTGAACCCAAACACATCAAAATCGAAACAGGAACAAACGCCCGCGTGCTGGTCAAATACGATGTTGAACAACATCTGTTGGGAAACATTGATGCCATCATCCGCTTTGACAGTGCGCAACCCCTGCACAATTGAAGAAACGGGTCGCCTGGCCGGAATTGACTATCAGTTTTCGGACAGCCGCCTGCTTTTGCAGGCGCTGACCCACCGCAGCCACGGATCGTGTCACAATGAGCGGCTCGAGTTTCTTGGCGACAGCCTGTTGAATGCCATCATTGCCGAAAGTCTTTTTCATGACTGGCCGAATGCACCCGAAGGTGACCTGAGCAGGCTGCGCTCGCGGCTGGTCAGGGACGTTACCCTGGCCAGGCTGGCCACCGGGCTTGAGCTGGGCGAGTATCTCAGGCTGGGCGCCGGCGAGCTCAAAAGCGGCGGGTTCTTGCGCGAGTCCATTCTTGCCGACGCCATGGAAGCCATCATCGGGGCCATATACCTTGATGGCGGCTTTGATGCAGCCCGTACCGTTGTCATGCAGCTGTTCGCCGAAAAACTGGACTCGCTGTCCGATGCCGACAGCCTCAAGGATCCGAAAACCAGGCTGCAGGAACTTTTGCAGGGCCGTGGCCATGAGCCGCCTGAATACGCCATTGTGGATGAGTTTGGCGCGGCTCATATACGCCGCTTTGTGGTTGAATGCAGCGCCGGCGGGCTGGTTGAGCCAACGCGGGCGGAGGCAGGCAGCAAGCGCAAGGCCGAGCAGGCCGCAGCCGCCGCAATGCTGCAACGCCTTCACGAACACTTCAAAACCCCCGACAGGGAATCACAATGACAAGCCTGCGCTGCGGCTACATCGCCATACTCGGCCGGCCAAACACCGGCAAATCAACCTTGCTCAATGCTCTGGTAGGCGAGCCTGTTGCCATTGCCACCCACAAGCCGCAGACCACCCGGCACCGCATTACCGGCATTGTCAACCGGCCGCAGGGGCAGGCCATTTTTGTTGACACACCCGGGCTTCACCGGCGCCGCAACCACGCGCTCAACCGCAGGCTCAACCGCACCGCGGCCGATACGGCCAAGGGGGTTGATGTCATAGTCATGATGCTTGATGCCACGCGCTGGACCGATGAGGACGAACGCGTTCTCGAAATGATCAGCCGCATGGACGTGCCAAAAATCCTGGCCTTCAACAAGATTGATCTGCTGTCCGATCGCGGCGTGCTGCTTGAAAAAACCGCCGAGCTGACAGCCCGGGCCAAATTTGACGCTGTGGTGTATCTGTCGGCCCTTAAGGAACAGGGCCTGAACGCTCTGCTTGATGAGGTCTTCGAAGTGCTGCCCGCAGGCAGCCCCGTGTACGACTCCGAGCTGTTCACCGACAAATCTGAACGATTTCTGGCTGCAGAGCTGGTTCGTGAACAGCTCATGCTCAATCTTCACCAGGAAATTCCCTACGGCATTACCGTTGTTATCGAGCGCTTCAGGCGGACCGGTCGCAGAGTTGAAATCAATGCCCTGATACTGGTTGCCAGCGAGCGCCACAAGGGCATGGTCATAGGGCGTGAAGGCCAGGTGCTCAAGCGGGTCGGTACCCGGGCGCGTCACAAAATCGCCCAGCTGCTGGACGAGCGTGTTCATCTCGAACTGCATGTCAAAACCCGCCGCGACTGGATGGACGACGAGCGCGCGCTTGACGAGCTGGGATACAGCCGCAGGGGTTGAATCCCTTGGCGCGGTTTGAGCACCAGCGCGGCTGGGTTGTCCATCGTCGCGCCTGGCGGGAATCCAGTCTTCTGGTCGAGTTTTTTTCTCGCGATCAGGGCCGCGTGGGGCTGGTGGCCAAGGGTGCCCGGGCAGCCCGTTCAGCCTGGCGCGGACAAATAGAGCCCTATGTTCCACTGTCCCTGTCCTGGTCGCGTCGCGGAGAAATGGGCACGCTGACCGCGCTTGACCCTTTGGAAACGGCCCTGCCCCTGACAGGGCAGGCGCTGTGGTGCGGGTTTTATGTAAATGAGCTGGTTCTGCGCCTGCTCAAGCGCGACGATCCGCATCCGCAAGTGTTTGACGCCTATTCGGCCGCCCTGCTCGGGCTTGCGCAGGGCGAAAAGACGCAGGCCCTGGTGCTGCGCCGCTTTGAAATGGAACTGCTGCGCGGTCTTGGCGTGGCGCCCGATTTTCACCATGACGCCCAAAGTGGCCGTCCCATAAGCCCCGACAAGCGCTATCATCTTAAGCTTGAAGCCGGGTTTTTTCCGGCTGATGATTGCAGCAGACAGGCCTTCAGCGGGCAAACCATTCTGGCGCTGGCCAACGGCAGCTCACCCGATCGCGCCACGGCGCGCGAAATGCGGGCGCTGATGCGTCGGCTCATTGATCAACAGCTTGGGGGGCGCCCGCTGGCCTCGCGCCAGCTGCTGGCAAGCGCCCGCACTCGAAAGCATGGAGATGAAAAGTGATGAACAGACCTGGCCTTGGAGTCAATATTGATCATGTCGCAACCATACGGCAGGCACGGGGCGGCCAGCAGCCGTCGGTTGTGCAGGCCGCCCTGGTGGCCGAGCAGGCGGGCGCCGATGCGATAACCGTTCACCTGCGCCGCGACCGCCGCCATATCCAGGATGAAGACTTGCGGCAGCTGGCCGAAACCATGGGCACGCGCATGAATCTGGAAATAGCGGTGACCGAGGAAATGCTGGCAATTGCCGAAGCCATCAATCCGGCAGATGTATGCCTGGTGCCGGAAACGGACGAAGAGCTGACCACCGAAGGCGGGCTGGACGTTGCCGCAGGAATGAAGCAGATTGCGGCTGCCTGCCGGCGCCTTGCCGAGGCCGGCATTCGTACCAGCCTGTTTGTCAATCCCGATGTCGAATCGCTGGAGGGGGCGGTCGAAGCGGGCGCACCGGCCGTGGAGCTGCACACCGGCCCGTGGGCCAAGGCCCGCACCCGGGAGGAGGCGGCGCGTGAGCTTGACAGACTGCGCACTGCCGTTGCAGTTGGCCGGCGGCTGGGGCTCATCGTCAATGCCGGCCACGGTCTCGACTATCACAATGTCCATCCGGTGGCCGCCATTGGCGGTATTGCCGAATTCAACATTGGTCACGCCATTGTTTCGCGCGCGGTTTTCAGCGGTTTGCACGCAGCGGTTGCCGAAATGAAACAGCTGCTGGTGGCCGCATCAGGCCGCCTCGCCCAGTGAATGGCGCAATGCCTGTCGCGTAGCGTGGGCGGTGCGCAAAAAATGCAGATACGTGGCGCCGGTCAGGCGCGTGGTTCCCTTTGCGGCAAGCTGCTGATGCAGCTGCTGGCAGGCCTTTGACAGCCGCATTGCGCCAGCGTAGCCGCTGCTGCCGGCCCACTGGTGCAAAAGACCGGCAGCAGCGCGTCTGTCCCCGCGACACATCATGTGGTCAAGACGCGGCAGCTTTTCTTCAAGTTCATCAACGAACATGGCCGCCAGGCGGCGGCTCAGGCCGGCATCATCGCCTGTGGCGGCCAGGGCGGAGCCGGGGTCAATCAGCTGATCCAGGCCGTCCGGCCCTTGGTCCGCACCCGCTGGGCCAGGGAGCCGGAACAGCTGCCGCAGCGCGGCCGTCAGCCCGGTGAGGGAAACAGGCTTGTTGAGGTATTCGTCAAAGTCACCCTTGAGCAGCCGCTCGCGCTGCCCGGGGCGCGTGTCGGCGGTCAGGGCCACCATGCGCGCACGGGCGGAAGGCGTTTCAAGCTCGCGAATCAGACGCGCTGCGGTGAGCCCGTCCATTTGCGGCATGTGCAAATCCATCAGAATGGCATCATAGTCATGTCGTGAGCACAGATCGACCGCGTCCGGACCGCTTTCGGCCGTGTCGATACGGCCCACTGTCCGGCTCAGTCCCGCGCTGAGCAGCTCACGATTGATGCGATGATCATCAACAACCAGAATGCGCAGCTGATCGATGGAGCGAATTGATGCGTTGTCGGGCATGGTTTTTATCATACGCCAGCCGCACAGCCGGTAAAAGTCTGGCGGTGTTTTTGCTGCTGGTCGCTGCCCACGCCGGTGCGCAAGAGCAGCTGGGCGCCAGCCTGGGAAAAGGACAGGCCGGAAGGGTTTTTTGGGACGCGGCGGAATTCAGCTGGCTACCGGGCGCGGCTGGCCAGGCCGGCAGCTGGCAGCTGAGCGTGGACGAACTGAAGATTGGCCGCTGGAAAGGACGCCTGGAAATAAACTGCCGGCGCGGGTCTCCCTGGGCGGCCGGGTCCTGGTGCCAGGAGGGGGCTTTTGCCTGGCAGGACTCGAGTGGCACGGCCTGGTCGGGCCGGCTGTCGGAATTTAGGGCGGCAGATGGTTTGGGCCAGGCCTTTGAAGTTGAAGAACTGGCGGCTTCCGGCCATGTCTGGTGGCCGGACGGAGACCTTTCCAGGGCGCCGGCCCTTGAGCTTGGGCTCGAGGGACTGAGGCTGGAAAATCTTGCTTCCGTCATTCCTGAAATTCCCGGGCTGAGTTTTCTCGAAGGCCGGGTTCGGGGCGGGGCAAGCCTGTCTGACGGGCAGCTGAACGTGAATCTGGTGCTGGACCAGGTTGGCTTCGACAGCCCGGACGGGCAGATTGCCGGCGAGGGCGCAAAGTTTGAGCTCAGTGGCCATCTTGGCGGGCTTGCCGCCGATGAGCTGCTGAGTTTTTCGGGCGAAATCCGTCAGACCGCCGGCGAGCTGCTGTTCTGGTCGGTTTACCTTCCGCCTCCCGACAGGCCGCTGCTGCTTGAGTTGGCCGGGCAGATCGCCGAAAGCGGGGCGCTCGAACTGGCGCACGTCAAAATAGATGATGGCGGGCTGGCTGCCGCCCGTGGAAGCCTGGCCCTTGTTCCTGGTGAGCAAGGCTGGTCACTGGCCTCGCTCAAGGTTGAACAGTCGCATTTCATGCTGCCGCAGGCCTGGCAGCGCTGGGGCAGCGGGCCAGCTTCGGGTTACGGGCTGGCCGACCTGGAAACAGCCGGCCGGCTGGACGCATCGCTGCTGTGGAGCGCAGACAGCGAATTTGCCATACGTCTCGATCTGGATTCGCTGGTTGCAAAAGACGGGCAGCAGCGTTTTTCAGCCGGGCCGCTGAACGGGTATTTTCAGCTGGATGCAAACCGGGTGGCCGCAGAGCTTGAGTGGCGCGAGTTTTCCCTGTTCAGCCTGCCGTTTGGCCAGTCGGCGCTGGCGCTTGAAGGCACCCGCGAGCGCTGGGGCCTGAGTGAGCCACTTGAAGTGCCGCTGCTTGACGGCGCCGTGGTGATTGAACAGCTGGACTGGCGCGCAGCTGCCGAAGCGCATGATTCACTGTCCATGGATGTGCATATTGAGCCCCTGGGCCTGCCGGGCCTGACCAGGGTGCTGGGCTGGCCTGAATTCGGGGGACGATTGTCCGGCCGGTTTCCGGGAATCCGTTTTGCCGACAACCGGCTTGACTTCACCGGCGGCATGGATATTGAAGCCTTTTCGGGGCACATTGCCGTGACCGACCTGGTCATAGAGCGGCCGTTTGGCTCGCTGCCGGCCCTGGCTGCGCAGGTGGATTTTGAGCGGCTTGATCTTGCCGAACTGACCGGGGCTTTCAATTTTGGGCATATGGACGGGCTGCTTTCAGGCTGGCTTCATGACTTGCGCCTGCTTGACTGGCGGCCGGTGGCCATGGATGCACGTGCCTATACGCTTGCAGATGCACCGCGTCGCCGCATCAGCCAAAGAGCGGTTGAAAACCTGTCGCGGCTCGGGGGCGGGGCGGCCGCGGGCGTTGGGCTGCTGCGCATGTTCGATGAGTTTTCATACCGCCGGGCCGGGCTGGCGTGCCGGCTTGATCGCAACATCTGCCATCTGGACGGCGTGGCCGAGCGGGATGCCGGCGGATTTTTCATTGTTCAGGGACGGGGCTTGCCGCGCCTGGATGTGGTTGGGCACCGTCGACTGGTTGACTGGCCCAGGCTGGTGTCACAGCTGATGGCCATTTCCGGCAGCGCGCCGCCTTCCGTCGGCGGCGACGACTGAATGTTTTAGCCGGCTGACGACAGCTGCCAGCTCTTTCCAAGCACCAGTTCCAGCACCAGCTTGCTGCCAAAATAGGCCAGCGCCAGGACCAGCATGGCCAGCAGCGTCCAGCGCGCTGCCGCCCATCCGCGCCAGCCAAACCGCCAGCGCCCCAGCAAGAGCAGCCCAAACAGCAGCCAGGACAGCATGGACAGGATGGTTTTGTGGGCCAGGTGCTGGGCCAGCAGGTCGTCAATAAACACCGCCCCCGTGGCGAGACTCAGACCGAGCAGCAGCCAGCCCAGCCAGATCAGTTTGAACATGATGTTTTCTATTGCGGCCAGCGGCGGCAGCGGAGCCAGCCGGTGAACCAGGCGCGGATGGCGCAGGGCCCTGTCCTGAACTGCCAGCATGATTGCATTGATGGCGGCAATGCTCAGCAGGCTGTAGGCCAGAAGAGAGCTGATGATGTGCAGCCGGACGGCCGCAGACAGGCTGCCCAGCAACAGCGGTTTGGCCGGCACCACCCACTGCAGAAACACGCACAGCGCGGCGCCCGGCAAAATGATCGCGCAGGCCTGGCTGGAGCGGCTGGCACCTGAAGCCGGGATGATGACGGCCACGGTCAGCACGGCTGCCAGGGACAGCATGTTGAAAAAGTTGACGTCCTTTCCAGCCGGGTTGTCGATGGCGTTCCACACGAGCACGGCGTGCAAAATTGCGCCCAGAAAAGCCAGCAGCAAACCGGCCTGGATCAGCCAGTGGCGTGATTTCATGCTGGCCAGTACAAGGCTGGCGCTGGCGGCCAGGTAAATGGCAATTGCAAATGGGAAAAGCGACATGGAACAATCCGTTGTTGTCAAGCGGGCCGGAGCGCCGCCCAGTATAATGGGCAACTGCCGATGGTAACCAGAGATCGCCGATGTTTGACCAATTGACAAAACGCCTGACGGGCTCGCTCGAGCGCCTGAGAAGTCGCGGACGGCTGACCGAGGACAATATTCGCGAATCGCTGCGCGAGGTCAGGGTTGCGCTTCTGGAAGCCGACGTGGCCCTGCCCGTGGTGCGTGATTTTATCGCCCGCGTCACCGAGCGCGCTGTTGGCCAGGAAGTCATAAAAAGCCTTGAGCCCGGCCAGGCCCTGATCAAGGTGGTGCACGATGAGCTCAAGCATGTGCTGGGCGAAGAAAATGCGCCTTTGGCCCTGGACCGCCCGGCACCGGTGGTCATTCTTTTGGCCGGGCTTCAGGGGGCCGGTAAAACAACCACGGCCGGCAAGCTGGCGCATCTGCTCAAGACCAGGCACAGCAAAAAGGTGCTGCTGGCCAGCTGCGACATCTATCGTCCGGCGGCCATCGATCAGCTTGAAACGCTGGCGCAGCAGGTGGATGCGGAGTTTTACCGTGATCCCGGGTCCGACAATGCCGTGGCCATTGCCAGGCAGTCCCTGGGTGAGGCCCGCAAACGCTTTGCCGACGTTCTGATTATTGACACCGCCGGCCGGCTGGCCGTTGACAGCGAAATGATGGCCGAGATCCGTGACATTCACGGCGCCGTTGACCCTCACGAAGTGCTGTTTGTGGTCGACTCCATGACCGGCCAGGACGCCGCCAACACCGCCCGGGCCTTTCACGAGGCCCTGCCGCTGACCGGCGTTGTGCTGACCAAGACCGATGGCGATGCGCGCGGCGGCGCGGCCCTGTCGGTGCGTCATATCACCGGTGCGCCCATCAAGTTTCTTGGCACCGGCGAAAAAATTGATGGCCTGGAACCTTTCCACCCCGACCGCCTTGCGTCCCGCATTCTTGGCATGGGCGATGTGCTCAGCCTGGTTGAAGAGGTGGAACGCAAGGTCGACCAGGAAAAGGCTCAGAAGCTGGCGCGCAAGGTTGGCAGGGGCAGCCGGCGCTTCGGGCTGGACGATTTTCGCGACCAGCTGGTGCAAATGAACAAGCTGGGCGGCATGAGCTCCCTGATGGACAGGCTGCCCGGCATGAGCAACCTGCCCGATGCGGTCAGGTCGCGGGTTGATGACAACCAGACCAACCGCATGATCGCCATCATCAATTCCATGACGCCCACCGAGCGGCGCTTTCCGGACAGCATTCGCGGCTCGCGCAGGCGCCGCATTGCCGCCGGTTCGGGAACCCAGGTGCAGGAAGTCAACCGCCTATTGCGGCAGCACAAACAAATGCAAAGAATGATGCGCCGCATGGGCAACAAGGGCGCCATGGCCAAACTGATGAAGCGCCTGCCCGGCGGCAGCGGAATGCCGTTTTAGAATGTTTTGACGCCGTATTGATACGGCGCTTCCATAACAGATGATTATTGGCTAAAATAGTGGGCTTGCCGATTCCGGCAGCAGAGGCTTTCCCGTCATCGCAGATGCGGGAAGACTATCAGGAGAAAACATGGTCAAGATTCGTATGAGCAGGGGCGGCGCCAAAAAGCAGCCCTTCTATCACATTGTTGTTACCGACAGCCGCAAGCCGCGAGACGGCCGCAATATCGAGCGCCTCGGGTTTTTCAACCCGGTGGCCCGCGGCCAGGAAGAGCGGCTGCGCCTGGACATCGAGCGCGTGCAGCACTGGATTGACCGGGGCGCACAGCTTTCAGAGCGCGTTGGTCATCTGTACAACGAGGCGCGCCGCAATCAGTCCAGCCCGCCTGCCGCCGAGCAGTCCGCTACCCAGGCCACAGCCTGAGTTGAAGCCGTCGGAAGAAGAATCGGTCATCGTTGGCCGGTTCAACGGCGACTGGGGGGTGCGCGGCTGGGTCAAGGTGTTTTCATACACCCGGCCGCCAGAAGCAATTTTCGACTATATGCCGTGGCTGATTGATGGCCACGGTGACGCCATTGAGCCCGTAGAATGGAAAAAATCGGGCCCGCGCCTGGTGGCCAGGCTCGAAGGCGTCGACACGCCCGAAAAAGCCGCTGCGCTTGGGCGTACCCTCATTCGCGTGGCGCGCACATCCCTGCCCGACCCCGAGCCGGGGGAATACTACTGGCATGATCTTGTCGGACTCGAAGTTGTCAACCGGCAGAATCACAGCTTTGGTCAAATTTCAAAAATGCACGAAACCGGTGCCCACGATGTAATGGAAGTCGAGGGCGCTGACGGCACCGTGCTGATTCCCTTCGTAACAGAGCGGTTTGTTGTCAGCATTGACCTGGAGGCGCGCCTGGTCACGGTTGACTGGCCGTCTGAATGGGCTGAGCCGGACTGAGCCGTGCTTGAACGTATTGACGTTGTCACCCTGTTTCCCGACTGGTTTGACTGCTTTCATCAGCTGGGGCTGACCGGCCGCGCAATCGAAGAAGGCCGCGTGAGCCTGAACTGCTTCAATCCGCGCGATTTCGCCACCGGGGTTCACAAAAGCGTTGACGACCGACCCTATGGTGGCGGCCCGGGCATGGTCATGCGCCCCGAACCGCTTGCTCGGGCCATAGAGGCGGCGCGAGGCAATGAGGCCGATGTGACGGTGGGCTATTTGAGCCCGCAGGGAAAACCGCTGACCCAGCCCGTGCTGGCCGATCTTGCCGCCCGGCGTCGACTCGTGATTGTTTGCGGTCGATATGAAGGCGTTGACGAGCGCGTTATCGATGAGCTGGTCGACGAGGAATGGTCTGTGGGTGATTTCGTGCTGTCGGGAGGAGAGCCGGCGGCAGCCGTCATGATCGATGCCCTGGTGCGGCTGCTTCCGGGGGTGCTCGGCCATGAACTGTCGGTCGAGCAGGACTCCTTTTCGCACGGCCTGCTCGACTGCCCGCATTACACCCGTCCGGCCGAGTGGCGCGGACGCCCTGTGCCCAAGGTGCTGACGAGCGGGGATCACGCCAGGGTTGAACGCTGGCGGCATGCCCAGGCACTGCTGCGCACGCGCAGCCGGCGCCCCGATCTGTTTGCCGACTACAGGCTAACGGACGAGGACAGAAAGATCCTGGCGGAGTTTTTGCAAAACGGGCAAGACAAGCGCTGAAATAGTGGTTATAATGCTCTGCTTGTCATCCCAATTTTTGGGAACTGTCGCGAAACCAGGAACGAACAGTCATGAGCAATATCATCGACGAAATCAACAAAGAGCAGACTGAGCGCGAGATTCCCGCTTTTTCAGCCGGCGATGCCATTGTGGTCAATTTGTGGGTGCGCGAGGGCGATCGCCAGCGCCTGCAGGCCTTCGATGGTGTGTGCATCGCCAAGCGCAACCGCGGCGTCAACTCGGCATTTACCGTGCGCAAGGTCTCGCATGGAACAGGCGTGGAGCGCGTGTTTCAAACCTACAGCCCGCTGATCGAATCCATCAAGGTAAAACGCCGCGGCAGAGTTCGCCGCGCCAAGCTGTTTTATCTGCGTGAGCGTGAAGGAAAGGCGGCACGCATCAGGGAAAAGCTCACCGGCGCAGGCCGCCGGCCGGCCAAGTCCTGAGCGGGGCACTTCAGCAATACATTTGATGAAAAGCCAGCCACGCGCTGGCTTTTTTCATGCCCGCGGTTAGCTGTGGCGGCCTGCGGCCTGGCTGTCGGCCCGTGCTGCGGGCCTGCTAAACTGGCTGGTTCCGGTGAAATGCGCGCCGGGTTCCATGGTCAGCGCGCCTACGGTAATGTCCCCCCTTATGCTGCCCCCGGCCACAATCTCGAGCCGGTCGGCATTGATTGAACCCTCAAAGCGCCCGCACACGATCACGTGCCGGGCCGACAGTTCGCCCTGCACGGCGCCCGTCCGGCCGATGGAAACCTGCAGGTCCGCGCGAATACGGCCTTCCACCCGACCGTCAATCAGCAAATGGTCGCTTACAGCGAGTTCGCCGACAATGACAGAATTGGCTGCAACCACGGTCGTTCCGGCGCCTGTGTCGCCGTCCGCACCATGTCGGTTAACGAATCCCATTGCACGCGATCCTCTTTGGTAAACAGTGCATCATAGTCGTCCAGCGACCAGTCCATAAAAGGGGCGGGATTCAGCCGGCTGCCCAGGTGCCGCACTTCGTAGTGCAGGTGGGGCGCTGTTGATCGCCCGGTGTCGCCCGAATAGCCCAGCAGGTCACCGCGCTTGATATAGCTGCCGGACTTGACCCCGGCTTCGCTCAGATGCCCATATACGGTCGAGAAACCATAGTTGTGGACCACCTCAACCATGTTGCCCAGGCCTGATCCGTGATGCATCCCGGCCCACTTGACCACGCCGTCGGCGGTGGCATAAACGGGCGTACCCAGCCGGGCTCTCAAATCAACGCCGCCGTGTTTTCTTTCGCGCTTGAGAATGGGGTGGTAGCGCTTGCCAAAGCCGCTGGTAATGGTCTTGGAGGCCACCGGATAGCCGCTGGGAATGGAGCGCAGCATCAGTCGTTTTTCAAGCGCCGAACGGGTTGCGTTGTCAACCCTGGCGGCAAGCGTCTGGCCGGGAGATGAAACCGTTCCGACCAGTGCCTCGATGTTTTCCAGGCCCAGAGTCAGTTCGGCCAGCGCCTGCTGGCTGGCGGCCAGTTCGCTTGAAAGCCTGTCGCTGTGCCTGGCCAGCTGCTCGCGCTGTGACTCAATGGCCTGTTTTTCGGCGTTCAGTTTGGCGATGCCTTTATTCAGGCTGCCGATTTTTCCTGACAGAAGCACGATGGTTAAAATGCCGGCCAGAATGACAGCAGCCAGGCCAGCCGTGGCGGCGATGGCTGCGCGCTGCAGCGTGATTCCGACCGCGAAATGCCGGGCGCCGCGGTAGTCGGCAATGGTAATGTGGTAGTGGTGCCGCATAAGCATTGACAGTGTGGTTGACGGCGGCCAATGGTCCCCTTGCGGACCGGCAACCGGGCCGCCAATTATGCGAGCATGTTCCCCCAGTTGCAAATGGCCGGTTTTTGCCCGCCCCCTGTGGGCGAGAAGTTTGCGTCACAGCAAGGGCCGGCGGCCAGGCTCGCGCCCGCAGCCGGCTTGAAATGACGGGTTTCAGGGCCCATTTCTCGTTTCTGTCCAAATCATATTGCCTGCAACCCTGTCGATAGATGAGCAACAACAACACGACTGAAACCCGCAAGTTTGACGCAGAGGTTCACCAGCTGCTCAAGCTGATGATCAACGCGCTGTACTCCAACCGCGAAATATTTCTGCGCGAGCTTGTTTCCAACGCATCCGATGCCAGCGACAAGCTGCGCTTTGCCGCCCTGACCGACGAGCGGCTCAAGGGCCTGGACAGCGATCTGGCCATTGACGTGACCTTTGATGCCGAAGCCGGCACCCTGACGGTGGCCGACCGCGGCATCGGCATGAATCGCGAGGAGATCATCGAGAATCTGGGCACCATTGCGCGCTCGGGCACGCGTCAGTTTCTGGAGTCGCTGTCGGGCGACCAGCGCCAGGATGCCGCCCTGATCGGGCAGTTCGGGGTGGGCTTCTATTCGGCTTTTATCGTTGCCGCGCAGGTAACGGTGGAAAGCCGCCGCGCTGGCGACGCGCCCGATGCGGGCGTGCGCTGGATTTCGGATGGTGAAGGCGAGTACCGGCTGGAAGATATCGAGCGGGCCGAGCAGGGCACGGCAATTACCCTGCAGCTGGCCGATGAGCACAAGGACCTGCTTTCACGCTGGCAGCTTGAACGCATCATCAAGCATTACTCCAACCACATCGCTTTCCCGGTGCGCCTGGCCGAGGCCGGCAAGGAAGACGAGGCCACCACGGTCAATGACACCGAAGCGCTGTGGGCCCGGGCGCGGGCCGATTTGAAAAAGAAGGATTACGAGCAGTTCTATACCAGCCTGACCGGCGACAGCCAGGCGCCGCTGAGCTGGGCCCATCATCATGTCGAGGGCAGCCAGCGCTACAGCATGCTGCTTTACCTGCCGTCCCAGGCGCCGTTTGACATGCTCATCAATCGCGATGAGCGCGAGGGCATCAAGCTGTATATCCAGCGCGTGTTCATCATGGATGCGGCCGAGCAGGTGGTGCCGCGCTACCTGCGCTTTATGCGCGGCGTGATCGACTCGGCCGACCTGCCGCTCAATATTTCCCGCGAGATCCTGCAGGACAATCCGCTGCTGAACAAAATCCGCGCGGCTGTCATCAAGCGCTCGCTTGACCTGATTGACAAGCTGGCCACGCAGGGCGGGGACGACTGGAACCGGTTTTATACAGCCTTCGGCACAGTCCTGAAAGAAGGTGTGGTCGAGGACTTTGAGCAGCGCGAGCGCATTGCCTCGCTGCTGCGCTTTGCGTCCAGCAAAACCGACCAGGCCGAAGTGGGGCTGGACGAGTATATGGAAAACATGGCTGAGGATCAGGACAGCATCTGGTACCTCACCGCCGACAATCTGCGCGTGGCGCAAAACTCGCCCCATCTGGAGTCGTTCCGCAAGCGCGGCATCGAGGTGCTGCTGCTCACCGACCGCATTGACGAATGGGTGGTCGGCCACCTTCATGAATACAAGGGCAAGGCGCTCAAATCGGTGACCGGCACCCGCCTGGAAGATGGCGAAGACAAGGCGGAACCCGATGAGGCCGCGAGCGCCCTGGCCGAAAGGATCAAGGCCGTGCTGGACTCCCAGGTGGGCCAGGTTGTTGCCGGCTCGGGGCTGGTCGAGTCGCCCGGGCGCATCGTGACGGCCGATCATGCGCTCAGCATAAACATGCAAAAAATGCTGCGCCAGGCCGGTCAGGACGTGCCTGAAGAGGATCCGGATCTTGAAATCAACGCCGATCATGCGCTGCTGCGCGTCATGGCGGCTGAAAAGGATGAGCAGCGCTTTGCCGACCTTGCCCAGCTGCTTTTTGACCAGGCGCTGCTGGCTGAAGGCGGCGATCTGGCAGATCCGGCCGGCTATGTGCGCCGCGTCAACGCGCTGCTGGTCAGTGCCCTGGAAGGCGGCCGGCCCAAAGACAGCGCAGCCGCGGGCTGATACAGGTGCCTGAAGACAAGAACAGGCCGCCGGCCGTCAGGCTCGACAAATGGCTGTGGGCCGCGCGCTTTTTCAAGACGCGCTCGCTTTCACAGCAGGCCATTCGTGGCGGCAAGGTGCAAATCAACGGCGCCTCGGCCCGGGCTTCCCGGCTGGTGCGCCCGGGTGACCGGCTGGAAATCACCAAGGCGGCCATGCGCTTTGATGTCGAGGTCGAGCAGGTGGGCGAAAGGCGGGTGTCGGCCCCGCTGGCGCAGGCCATGTACACCGAAACCGAAGACAGCAAAAAGCGGCGCATGGCACAGGCCGAACAGCGACGCCGCGAGCGGGCGGCCGGTGTTGTCGCCAGCGACCGGGCGCCCGACAAACGCGAGCGTCGGCGCATTCGCCGCTTCAAGCGCGACGGCTGAAGTCAGTTCTTGTCAGCAGGCCTGACCAGCGCCCGGCTGTGGTGCCTGGCAGGCCGACTGTCCGCCTTGGCGCTCCGGCTGTGCGGGTCGTTCAGATCAGCCAGTTCTTGCGCCCATTCCTTGCTGGCCGGGTCTTGGGGCCAGCGCTCGAGCATGGCCTGCCACAGGCTGCGGGCCTGCGCCGGGCGGTTGCGGTCGACTGCAAACCGGGCCAGCTGGTGACCGTCCTGCGCCTGCAGGGGCGTAAACCCGGGATCCGCTTCCAGTGATTCGTGCGCCAGCGCCAGCGCCCGGTCATGCTCTTTTTCCAGCATCAGCAGGTTGAGGTAGATCCGGGCGTGCTCAATCAGGGCCGGGCGGTCATTCCCTTGGCTCAGCAGGCTGCGGTACAGTGCGTGCACTTCAAGCGATACGGCGCGTTCGTTCATGCGCTGGCCCAGCAGTGACAGTGCATCCTCAATATGCCCGTCCGCCACCAGCCGTTGCGCTTCGCCTGCAAGCCGGTCATCGGCTGAAAGCGGCCTTGGCCTGCCGCCCCTTTCGCCCGGAGAAAACCCCAGTGCTTCGTGGTACTGGAACACGAGGTAGCCCATCAGGTGAAAGGCGGCAAACAGGCCCCACAGGGTGATGGCGGACACAAGCAGATCGCCCAGCAACGGAAGGCCGGTCAGCACGGCTCCGCCATGGAATACGCTGAACTGAATAATGAACAGCAGGGCGAAAGCGGTTGACCAGGCTGCTGTGCCCATGCGCCGCACCAGCTCAATCGTTCTGAGCGGGTTGAGCGCGTGCGGCAGGCTGTCGCCCAGCGCCAGCGAGATGATGGCGCCGGGCAAAAGGGTGGTCAGCCCCAGCAGCATCAGCGCGGCAACGGGCGGATCCGCCAGCAGGACGCTGCCCCGGTAAATGCCTGCAAAAAGGATGCACAGTCCAATAAACCGCCACACCACGCCACTGTCGGTGTGGGTAGCCAGCTCAGGGGGCTGCGGCCAGCCGTTGGCCGTGCGCAGCAGGATTTCAAAGGCGTAGCGGCAGGCTGCAAACCAGACCGCCAGGTACACAACCAGGCCGAGAATGCCCGGCGCCCATCTGAAAAGATTGAGCACGCTGTACAGAACCAGGCTGATCAGCGCGCCGCCGCGCAGCGGGTAGGCCGCGATGTCGGCAAGTCGGTTCCAGAAAGGCTCGGGCCGGCCGGAATCAGGCATGTTCAACAGGCAGGGGATGACAAAGGGACAATGTAGGCCATTGCCGGCGCTTTACCAAATGAACGTTGTGCTGTTCAGGCCCTGCCTGTACGAAACGGAGCGCGCTGCGAGCTTGCGCAGCGCTTTATGGCTGTTTCATGCCGCAGCAGGTCAGGCGGCAACCGTGCCCTGTTCGATTTCAGCGGTTGTGGCGGCCCGCACCTCGCGTATGGCCACGCTGAAGTTGAGCACTTTGCCGGCCAGCATGTGGTTGCCGTCAACGGTTACGGTCTCTTCGTCAACTGCGCGCACCGTCACGGTCATGGGGCCGGCATCGGACTCGGCCCGAAAGGTCATACCGGGTGAAATCTCGTCAACTTCGCCAAAAGCCTCGCGGGGAACATCCTGAACCAGCTCTTCGCGGTAGGCTCCGTAGCCTTCTTCAGGCTGGATGGTCACATCCAGCTCGTCGCCGGCGCCTTTGCCTTCAATGGCTTTTTCCAGGCCCGGAATGATGTTGCCGTGGCCATGAAGATAGGCCAGCGGCTCGCGGCCCTGAGAGCTGTCGATGACCTCGCCACTGTCGCTGGTCAGCGTGTAGTCGATGGATACCACGGTGTTGTGGGCGATTTGCATGGATATTGCCTTGCGGAATAGATGAACTGGACTACATGCGGCGGCGGCAGACGTCTTTCAACCGCAGCCGGCAAATTGTTCATGCCTTCGGAAAGGCCCGCTCGACAATGGCGGCGGTGTCAAGGCCGTCCGGCAGCCCACCGTACAGACCGGTGTTCATGGTGCCCAGCCGGGCGCGGCAAAAAGCCTCGGCCACCGGGCTGTCTGCAGTCAGCAGGACGGCCGCCTGCAGGCACAGGGCCAGGTGGCCGGTCAGTGCGCGGGCGCTGGCCGGGTCGCTGCCCCGGCTTTCATACAGCAGGCGCGTGGCGTCCACATGCCGGTCGAGCTCGGCGCTGTCGCCACGCCGGGCACTGCAATAATCAAACAGGGCGCTGACGGTGTCCGGATTGCGTCCGGCAGCGCGCTGGACGTCCAGACACTGGATGTTGCCCGACCCTTCCCAGATGGCGTTGACGGGCGCCTCACGGTACAGCCTGGGGAGGATGCTCTCTTCTATATAGCCATTGCCGCCCAGGCATTCCTGGGCCTCGTTGATGGCTCCGACTGCCCGCTTGCATACCTGGTATTTGGCCACCGGTGTGGCCATGCGGGTCAACAGGGCGGCCTGCTCGTCACCATGGCTGGCCCGCTCGAAGCCGGCCGCCAGAAACATGGCCAGGGCAAGCGAAGCTTCGGATTCCAGCGCCAGGTCGGCCAGCACATCAAGCATCAGCGGTTGATCAATCAGCCGGCGACCGAAAACCGTCCGGCCGCGAGCATGGTGAATGGCCTCGACCAGCGCCTTGTGGATCATGGCCGATGAGCCAATCACGCAGTCGAGGCGGGTTTCGGCCACCATGCGAATGATGGTGGAAACACCGCGCCCGGGCGGGCCCAGCATGAATGCTCGGGTTCCCGGAAACTCGATTTCGGCCGATGCATTGGAGCGGTTGCCCAGCTTGTCTTTCAGGCGCATCAGATGAATGGGATTGACCGAGCCATCGTCACGGAAGCGCGGTACCAGAAAGCAGCTCAAGCCGTCTTCAGTCTGGGCCAGCGCCAGAAACGCATCGCTCATGGGCGCCGAGCAAAACCACTTGTGGCCCACAAGCTCATAGGCCTGGCCGGGGCCGGAAGCGCCTACGGGACGCGCCCGAGTGGTGTTGGCGCGCACATCCGAGCCGCCCTGTTTCTCGGTCATGGCCATGCCCAGCGTCAGTCCGCGCTTGTCCTGCGGCGGCAAGAATCGGGCATCGTAGCGCGCGGTCAAAACACCGGCCTCCCACTGAGCGGTGATATCCGGCTGCACGCGCAGGGCGGGAATGGCGGCATGGGTCATGGTGATGGGGCACATGGAGCCGGCCTCGAACTGGTTGTGCAGATACATCATGGCCGAGCGCGCCACGCGCGCGCCCGGCCGGCCGGTCCAGGTCAGGCTGGCCAGGCCGTTTTCAATTCCCGTGGCCATAATGCGGTGGTAGGCCGGGTGATAGTCCACCTGGTCAATGCGGTGGCCAAAGCGGTCGTGGGTGCGCAGGCGCGGCGCAAGCTCATTGGCTTCAAAACCAAGTGGCCCGATTTTGGCGGCCGCTGTTTCGGCAAAGTCACGAACCTGCGGCTCGAACGCCCGCCCACCCTCACGCTGCAGCGCTTCCCTGAGAGCCGGGTGGCAGTTGTACGGGTTGTAGTTACGGAGTGCTGCGGGCTGATTGAGCACCTGATGGGTGGGCGCAGGAACGGGCATGGTGGCCTCCTGGTTTGTCTGCTGTGTGCATTACTATAGCAATGCACAACAGCGCCCGAACGCGTCCCGTGTCATATAATCGGGGCATTCAAACAGGTCAAAAGCTGACTGGCAATGAGACTGACCCACTACACTGACTATACGCTGCGCGTGCTGACCTACCTGGGCGCCAGGCCGGGCCAGCGCAGCACAATTCGCGAGATTTCAGAAGCTTATGATGTGTCCAGGAATCATCTGATGAAGGTGGTTCAGCAGCTGGCTGCCGAAGGCTGGGTGGATTCGGTGCGCGGCGTGGGCGGCGGGCTGATGCTGGCCGATCATGCGTTGGATGTCAGCATTGGCACCATTGTGAGAGCGGTTGAGGTCGATTTTGACCTGGTGGAATGCATGCGTGCCGACAATGAGTGCGCTATTACGCCGGCCTGCAGGCTGGCCGGCATGCTGCGCGAAGCCCGCCAGGCCTTTTTTGACGTGCTTGAACGCTACACGCTTGGGGACCTGATTTCATCCGGCAACCGAAACGAGCTGGCGGGGCTGCTCGGGATCAGGCTGAGGATTGCCTGAACAGCCCGCCAGGTTTTATACCATTGGCCACTCCACGCGCACCCTGGAGGCGTTTGTCGGTTTGCTGCAGCTGGCCGGGGTGGAGCGGGTGATCGACGTTCGCACCGTGCCGCGTTCGCGCACCAACCCGCAGTACAATCGCGACGCCCTGCCGGGCAGCCTGGACGGGCACGGCATTGAATACCGCCATGTCGCAGCGCTGGGCGGGCTGCGGCCGAAAAGCACCACAGTTGACGCCGGGGTCAACGGCTGGTGGCAAAACAGCAGCTTTCACAACTACGCCGACTATGCGTTGAGCCGGGAATTCGGACAGGCGCTTGAGCAGCTGATTGCCGCCGGCCGGAAAAGAGCCTGCGCCATCATGTGCGCGGAAGCGGTGTGGTGGCGCTGCCACCGACGCATTGTCAGCGACTATTTGCTGGCAGCGGGCCATCAGGTTTTCCACCTGATGGGCGAGGCCCGCATTGAGCCGGCGCAGCTGACAAGGGGTGCTGCAGTTGATGGCCGCAAGGTCACTTACCCGGCCTGAGGGGCGGATGTCCAAAACTGTTTGATTTTATTGATCGGTTTTGCAAACTGTGGTCTGGCGCCCGGTTTTCTCTAAGGCTGGTTCTTGGAGTTCACTGCAACCTTCAGATTTGTCTTGAAAAAAGATGGTGTTCAGGGCATCATAAATGCGTATTTGCGGCTTGAGGTCAATTTGAAATGCGCAAGCTTCTGTATCTGACGGCAGTGTTGCTGCTGGCCGCCAGTACGTCGGCTGCGGCGGGGGAAATCCGCAAACTGCGGGTTTGGGCGGGCCCTGACAGCACGCGTGCGGTTCTTGATCTTGACGGGCAGGTTGACTACAAGCTGTTCGCGCTTGAGAATCCGGCGCGCGTGGTGGTCGATATTGATGACATCGGCGCGGCGGGCGATCTGTCGTTTGACCGCGAGCACAGCGGTGTGATCGCAAGGGTTCGCCACGGAAAGCGCGAAGGAGGCGGCCTGCGGGTCGTGCTCGATCTGGAAGAGCAGATGCGCCCCAAGAGCTTTTTGCTGTCGCCGGCGGGCGAGCACGGCCACAGACTGGTTATTGACCTGTACCCGGAAGCTGACCAGCCTGCTGACGAACAGATGCAGCAGGCCATTGCAGAATCCGACGGTGGCCAGCGCGACATGATCGTGGCCATTGATGCGGGTCATGGCGGCGAGGATCCAGGCGCAATTGGTCCTTCGGGCACCTACGAGAAGAATGTGACGCTGGCCGTTGCCCGTCAGCTGCACCAGCTGATTGAAAATGAGCCGGGCATCACTTCGCTGCTGATCAGAACCGGTGACTACTATATTCCGCTGGAGGAGCGTTTTGCGCGCGCCCGCGAGGCCGGCGCCGACCTGTTTGTGTCGGTACACGCCGACGCCTTTCGCGACCGGCGCGTGCGCGGCAGCTCGGTTTATGTGCTGTCGCGCAGCGGGGCCTCCAGCGAGGCGGCCCGTTTGCTGGCCAAGAATGAAAACCGTTCCGACCTGGTGGGCGGCGTCAAGCTGGACAGGGAAGACGACGTTTTAAGTTCGGTTTTGCTGGATTTATCGCAGAGCGTTTCACTGGAATACAGCGGCGGTGCCGCCCAGGCCATTCTGGGCCGGCTGGGCCAGGTGGGGAAAGTTCACCGCAACAACGTCGAACGCGCCAACTTTGTGGTGCTCAGGTCACCCGATGTTCCCAGCGTTCTTGTTGAGGCGGGTTTTATCAGCAATCCAACTGACGAGGCCAATCTGGGCAGCCAGGCCTATCAGAAAAGGCTGGCGCAGGCCCTGATGGAAGGCGTGCGCGAACACTTCTTTGAAACCGCGCCGCAAGGCACCTGGATTGCCGCCAACCGGGATGGCAGCCGGCATGTGGTCGAGCGTGGCGACACGCTGGGCGTCATTGCCCATCGCTATCGCACCAGCATCGCCCGCATCCGCCAGGCCAACAACATCGAGGGCGATGTCATCCACCCCGGCGCGGTGCTGGTCATTCCGGCCGGCTCCTGAATTACACGGCTGTTTTCTTCACGTCCGGATTGACCTGCAGGTGCCCGCCGCGCGGGTCGCTTGGTTAAACTACAGCCATGTCCATCCGTCAGCTGCCCGTCAACCTTGTCAACCAGATCGCCGCCGGCGAGGTCATTGAGCGGCCGGCATCCATTGTCAAGGAGCTTGTCGAAAACAGCCTTGATGCCGGCGCCCGGCGCATACGTATCGAGGTCGAGCGCGGCGGACAGCGCCGCATAGCCGTCTCCGATGACGGCGCCGGCATTGTCCCGGAGCAGCTGCCGCTGGCGCTGAGCGCCCATGCCACCAGCAAAATTGAATCACTGGATGACCTTGAGGGCGTGGCCACGCTGGGTTTTCGCGGCGAGGCCCTGCCGTCCATTGCCTCGGTTTCGCGTCTGCGGCTGGCCTCGCGCAGGCCGGGTGCGGACAGCGGCCATGAAATTCATGCGGAAGGCGGCCGCGCCACAGACATACGGCCTGTCGGCATGCCAGAAGGCACGGTGGTCGAGGTGCGCGACCTGTTCTACAACACGCCGGCCCGGCGCAAGTTCATGCGCACGGAACGAACGGAGTTTGGTCACATTGATGAACTGGTCAAGCGGCTGGCCCTGGCGCGCATGGACGTGGCCTTTGAGCTGATTCACAATGGCCGCACGGTGCGCAACTTCACGCCGGCAGCCGATGTCGGCCAGCGCGCCCGGCGCGTGGCAGCGGTCTGCGGCGATGCATTCATGGAGCAGGCCATTGAAATGGACAACGCCCATGCCGGCCTGCGCCTGAGCGGGTGGATTGCGCGCCCGGGGTTTTCCCGCAGCCAGGCTGATCTGCAGTTTTTCTTTGTCAACGGGCGGCTGGTAAAAGACCGGCTGGTGGCTCATGCCGTTCGCCAGGCCTACAGGGACGTGCTCTACGGCGGGCGTCATCCGGCGTTTGTGCTGCTGCTCGAGCTTGATGCCAGCCGCGTTGATGTCAATGTGCACCCGCAAAAGCACGAGGTGCGCTTTCGGGATGGCCGGCTGGTGCATGACTTTCTGTTCCGGACCATTCATCATGCGCTGGCGCAAACCCGGCCCGGCGGCGATGCCGCCACGGTCGCCGCTGCATCGCGGGCGTACTCCTTTGCCGGTGCCGGTACGGGTGGAGCTTCCGCGCCCGCTGCAGGTGCGCCGGCCACCAGTGCCGTCGGCATGCCAGGGCCGGGCAATCAGCCGGGCCTTGGGCTGGGCGTTGCGGATTCCATGTCGCGCTATGCCAGGCTGGCAGTCGCTTCTGCCGCACGTCCGGAGGAAAAAGACGCAGAAGACATTCCGCCCATGGGGTTTGCGGTGGCGCAGATTCACGGCGTTTTTGTGCTGGCGGAGAATGCGCACGGTCTGGTGGTTGTTGACATGCACGCCGCGCACGAAAGAATTGTTTACGAGCAGCTCAAGCAGGCCTGGCGCGAAGACCGGGTGCGCTCGCAAAAACTCCTGGTTCCAGAGCGTATTGCTGTTTCGGAGCGCGAGGGCAGGGCGCTTGAGCGCTACCTGGACAAGCTGCAAAAAATCGGTTTTGAGCTGGATCTGGCCGGGCCGGAATCGGTGGTCATTCGCGCCGTCCCCGCGCTTCTGGCGCGGGCCGCCAGCCAGGAACTGGTACGCGACATTCTTTCCGATCTGGTGGAAATGGGGCACAGCCGTCGTCCCGACACACTGCTTGACGAGCTTTTGTCGACCATCGCCTGCCATGGCTCGGTCAGGGCCAATCGGCGTCTCAATATTGATGAAATGAACGCCCTGCTGCGTGACATGGAGCGCACCGAGCGCGCCGACCAGTGCAATCACGGCCGACCCACCTGGGTGCAGCTTGACATGAAGGCTCTGGACAGCCTTTTTCTGCGTGGCCAGTAGCCGGGGCGGACTGCTGCCCCCCGCAGTGTTCCTTATGGGTCCAACGGCGGCCGGCAAGACAGAGGCCGCGCTGGCGCTGTGCCGGCGCTTTCCGGTCGGGCTCATCAGCGTTGACTCGGCCCAGGTTTATCGCCACTTGAATATTGGTGCCGCCAAGCCCGACAGACAAACCCTGAAGCGCTTTCCGCACGCTCTGATCAACGTGCGCGACCCGGAGGACAGCTATTCGGTGGCGGATTTTGTCGCCGATGCCGAAAGTGAAATCAGGCGGATGCATGAAAGAGACCTGTGGCCGGTGCTGGCGGGCGGCAGCATGCTGTATTTCCGCGCTCTTTTGTATGGTCTGGACAAGATGCCCACCGCTGATCAGGCATTGCGGCGCGAAATTGCCGCTGAGGCTGAACAGAAGGGATGGCCGGCGCTGCACGCGCGGCTGGCCCGCCATGACCCTGCGGCGGCAGCCGGCATGGCCGTTCACGATGCCCAGCGTATTCAAAGAGGGCTGGAAGTGCTGGCGCTGACTGGCAGGGGGCCAAGCGCCCACCGCAGCCACAACCGCCTGCCGCGTCTGCCGGCGCTGCGACTTGTGCTGACGCCGTCCAGCCGCCATATATTGCATGAGCGCATTGCAGGGCGCTTTGATCAAATGCTCGAGCAGGGTTTGGTCGATGAGGTCAGAAAGCTGCGCGCGCGCCCGCTTTTGAGTTCGCAGCATGCTTCGATGAGAAGCGTGGGTTATCGTCAGGTATGGGCCTGGCTTGAAGGTCACGCGACTCTGGAAGAATGTCGCGCCAAAGTGCTGGCCGCCACCCGGCAACTGGCCAAGCGGCAGCTGACCGCACTGCGCCGCCTGCACGGGGCCTTTTGGCATGATTCACAGCGGCCCTGTACTGCTGATATGATTTTCAGGCAGGTGGAAGGTTTTTTTGCCAACCGATAGACTGGGGGTCCGGATCCCGGGCCCGCCGGGCACAGCAGCTGACGGTTATGGTTGTGAATGCTGTGGAGTCAGCGCCGGTGGATGACCGGATGAACAACAGCGAAAACCGGTATTACTGCATAAAAAAAACACGTTCCGATTAGGAGAGCACCATGTCCAAAGGCCAGTCGCTGCAAGACCCGTTTCTCAACGCCCTTCGTCGCGAGCGGGTTCCGGTTTCCATTTTTCTGGTCAACGGCATCAAGCTTCAGGGCCAGATCGAATCTTTTGACAATTTTGTAGTGCTGCTTAGAAACTCGGTCAGCCAGATGATTTACAAACACGCCATATCCACCGTCGTGCCGGCTCGCAACGTGCACTTTGATGGAGCGGCAGGAGAGGATCGGAGCTGATACAGGATTATTTACCCGCCGAAACCACGGGTGCCGAGCGCGCTGTTTTGGTGCATCCGGTGTTTGGCCCCGATCCGGGTGATGCATGGCGAACCGAATTTGCGCTTCTGGCCCGTTCGGCCGGTCTGGAGATCGCCGCCGAGCTGCAGGTGGTTCGCGACGCCCCCGACCCCGCTCTGTATATCGGCAGCGGCAAGGCCGATGAATTGCGCGATCTGTGCCAGTCAACCGACGCGGCGATTGTTCTGGTCAACGAACGTCTGTCACCCATTCAGGAACGTAACCTGACGCGTCGACTTGGCACAAGCGTGCTGGATCGCACCACCTTGATCCTCGACATTTTTGCCCAGCGGGCTCGCTCCCATGAAGGCAAGTTGCAGGTGGAGCTTGCCCAGCTGCGCCACCTGTCCACCCGGCTGGTGCGCGGCTGGACTCATCTGGAGCGCCAGCGCGGCGGTATTGGCATGCGCGGCCCCGGTGAGATGCAGCTTGAAACCGACCGGCGTCTTTTGAACCAGCGCATCGGGCAGCTCGGGCGCCGGCTGGACAAGGTCAGGCGCCAGCGCCGGCAGGGGCGCCGCGCCCGCCGTCGGGGCGAAGTGCCGCTGGTGGCGCTGGTGGGGTATACCAACGCCGGCAAATCCACGCTTTTCAATCGTCTCACCGCCAGCGAAGTCATGGCGCGCGACCAGCTGTTTGCCACGCTTGATCCGACGGTGCGCCGCATTGAGGGCCTCCCGGGGTCTCCGGTTCTGCTGTCCGATACGGTGGGATTCATTCGCGAACTGCCGCATGAGCTGGTGGCGGCGTTTCGATCCACCCTGGAAGAGACCCTGTCGGCGTCACTGGTTGTTCAGGTGATAGACGCCGCCGACCCGGATCAGCTGCAGCAGCAGGCGGTGGTTGAACAGGTGCTGGCTGACATCGGGGCTGGCGATCTGCCCATGCTCAAGGTGTTCAACAAGGTTGACCTGGTCGACCGCGAGGCCGGCCTGGTGCGCAATGACGAAGGGAAGACCACCTCGGTATGGATATCGGCGCACAGCGGCGAGGGCTGCGAAGACCTGATGGCCGCCCTGGCAGAACGACTGGCCGAAGGGCGCATTCAGCGTCGCATTCGCGTGCCGGTTGAAGGACAGGGTTTGAGATCGCGCCTGTTTGATTTGGGCGTGGTTGTCAGCGAGGTTGCGGAGGAAGACGGTTCAAGCTGCCTTGAGGTTGATCTTGATCGCCGTGACGCCAGGCAGCTGGCGCGCATGAAGGGCAGCAACGGCAAACTGGCCAGACAACTCCTGTTAAACTAGCCGGCTTGTGTCCGGCACTATCCGTGCTGACTGCTTTGACAGCACTGCGTCAACCCGGCTCGACAACACTTACTGGTAGGACAACGGAGAAATCAATGCCCTGGAACAAACCTGGTAACGGTGGCGGGCGTGACCCCTGGAAGGGGGGCGGCGGTCAGCGGCCGCCCGATCTTGATGAAGTGTTCGCCAACGTCCAGCGCCGCTTGAAAAAAATCATGGGCGGCGGAAACGGGAAGGATGGCGGTAGCAGCGGTGGTTCCGGCGGCAGCTCCTTTCTGCCCTTTGCCGGGCTCCTGCTGCTGATTCTGGTGGTCTGGCTGGCGTGGAACTCGGTTCACATCATTGACGAATCCGAGCGCGGCGTGGTGCTGCGTTTTGGTGAATACAACCGCACGCTGGAACCCGGGCTCAAGTTCACCCTGCCGCAGCCGGTTGAAAGACTGCTGACGGTTGACGTCAGCCGCGTCCGCTCGCTCGAAAATTCAACCCGCATTCTGACCGGCGACGAAAACCTGATTGATCTTTCGTTTGCCGTGCAGTATCGCGTGCTCGACCCCGAGGACTTTCTGTTCAATGTCGCCAATCCGGAAGTGTCCCTGTCGCACGCGGCCGACAGCGCAATTCGTGAAATTGTCGGCACCAACAACATGGATTTCATTCTTGAAATCGGCCGCGGTCAGATTGCCCTCGATGCCCAGGACCTGCTGATAGAAATCATTGAGCGCTACGAGGTTGGAATTGAGGTGACGTCCTTCAACCTGCAGGAAGTGCGCCCGCCCTCGCAGGTGCGCCCGGCTTTTGACGACGTTGTGCGCGCCCGCGAAGACCAGGTGCGCTTTGGCAACGAGGCACAGGCCTACGCCAACAAGGTGGTACCCGAGGCGCGCGGCCATGCGGCACGGGTGCTTGAAGAGGCCCAGGCCTATCGCGAAGCCAAGATTGCCCGCGCCAGCGGTGAGGCCGACCGCTTCAGTGCGCTGCTGGCCGAATACGAGCTGGCGCCGGACATTACCCGCGAACGCCTGTATCTGGAAACGCTGGAAAAGGTTCTGGGCCGGTCTGCCAAGATCCTGCTGGATGCCGATTCGGGCAACAACCTTCTGTACTTGCCGCTGGGTGAGCTCAGGGAGGGGGCGGCGCTGACGCCGCCGCCGCTGAACCTGACGCCCGAGCTTCAGCAGGGGAGCTCATCCGAATCCCAGACGGATACCCGCAATCGCGGCCGCAGCGCCCGGGAGGGTCGTTGACATGAGAGTGCTTTTTCTTGTTGTTGCAGTTGCGGTCATTATTGTTGCCGCCAATTCGCTGTTTACCGTCAAGGAAACCGAATACGCTATCAAGTTCCGGCTGGGTGAGGTCGTGCGCAGCGACTACACGCCCGGCCTGCACGTCAAGATGCCCTTCATCAACAACGTGCGCAAATTCGACAACCGCCTCCAGACCATGGACATGCGCCCGGAACGCATGAACACGGCGGAGCAGAAATTTGTCGAGGTTGACTACTACGTCAAGTGGCGCATTTTCGATCCGCGCGCCTATTACGTGGCAACCCGCGGTGACGAAATGTTCACCCGCGCGCGGCTGTCCGAACTGATCCGCAACGACCTGCGCGACGAGTTTGCCCAGCGCACGCTCAGCGAGGCCGTATCCGAGCAGCGCCGCGACATGATGGACGCGCTGGTGATACGCGCCGATCGCCGCTTTCAGAGTTTTGGCATTGACGTCATCGACGTCCGCATCAAGCGGATTGAGCTGACCGACGAAGTGCTCGGCTCGGTGTTT
>DATGSU010000127.1:0-2856 GCA_035302305.1 Wenzhouxiangella sp.
TGGTAATCACTGCCGCAACCATGGCCGTGGCCAGATAGCGCCATTCCATCAGGCCGGCCGGCGGGATATCGCCAATGAGCACATCGCGCATGATGCCGCCGCCGCAGGCGGTGACATAGGCCATGGCCAGAATGCCGAACAAATCGAGGTTCTTGCGCTGCGCGGCCAGCGCCCCGCTAATCGCAAAGGCAAAAGTGCCGGCCAGGTCGATAAGATGAAACAGCAGCTGGTCAGACATGGGTGGGCGGACAGGGGATCAGCCGCTCATTATGCCGGAAGCACCGCGCGCCGGTGGCGCGCAGCTTTGCCGATCGCTCCGGGCCCAAAGCCGGTCAGGCGGCAATGGGGCGGTGCACCGCGCCACCGTTGACCGGAATGGCCGCCCCGTTGATGGCCGCCGCCAGCGGGCTGGCCAGGTAGGCAACCAGATGGCCGATTTCATCGGGCTCGATGAAGCGACGCAGCAGCGACGTGGGGCGATCGGTCCCAAACACGGCCGCCTGCAGCTCCTCGACGGTGCCGCCGTTCTCTTCAAGCAGGGCTCCGACAAAATCCTGCACGCCTTCGGTGGCCGTCAGCCCGGGCAGCACCGAATTGACGGTAATGCCGGTGCCAGCCACCGCTTCGGTCAGCCCGCGCACCACCGCCAGCTGGGCCACCTTGGTCACGCCATAGTGGGTCATGTCTATGGGCAGATTGATGGCCAGGCCGCTGGAGATGAACACAATGCGCCCCCAGTTGTTCTGCTTCATGCTGTCCAGCCACTCGCGCGCCAGGCGCACGCCCGACAGCACGTTGGTTTCAAAAAACCGCAGCCATTCAGAATCGGCCACCCGGGTAACATCGCCGGCGGCATAGATGCCAAGGTTGTTGACCAGCACATCCACATGCGGGATGGTGCGGGTAACCTTTTTCACGCCTTCTGCCGTGGCCAGATCGGCCGCCACGCCGCTGATCCGGGCACCGGGCAGCTCGTCCCTGAGCCTTTTGACGGCGTCTTCCAGCCGGCGTGCATTGCGGCCGTTGATGACCACCTCGGCCCCTTCGCGGGCCAGGGCTCGCGCGGTTGCAAAGCCTATGCCGGCCGATGAGCCTGAAACAAAGGCAAGCCTGTTTTTCAATTCAAGATCCATGATGAACTCCTCGAGTATTCGAAAGCGGCGGAGCGCCGACTGGCGACACCCCGCCGCAAAATTTCAGGCGGCCTTGTTTTCAGCCTTGGCCTGGTTGATGGCGTCTATGGCCAGGGTCGAATGCGCGTAGGCTGCGCCTGCACGCATTTCGGCGGTCACCCAGATGGCCTCGAGGATTTGCTCTTCGGTGGCACCGGCCTTGAGCGCCTCCTTGGTATGAATATTGATGCAATACGGGCACTGCGTGGCATGGGCCACCGCCACAGCCACCAGCTGCTTGGTAACCGCCGGCAGCGCGCCCTCGGCAAAGGCCGCCTTGCTGAAATTCCAGAAGGCCTCGAGCTGAGCCGGGGCCAGATCACGGCGACGCTTTTCAAACTTGTCGCTCCACTCGGGATAATACTGCTGAGACATGGTAATACCTCACTTGACTTTGGTTGGTTTTGGGAATATCTGCCTGCCTGCGCCGGTGATTGGCGCCGACAGTGTTACGCAGAGTTTGGCGTGCCCCCTGTGCCCGCCGCGCAGCAACAACAGGCTGCACGCATACAGGCACAGGGGCTCGACATTGGTGCGTTCCGGCAATGGCCGGAAGACGACAAAGAGCGGCAGGACGTGCCGCCAGCACGCAGCAGGGCCGCTGCGCGCAGGCGGCGGAAACGCCCTTTAATTCTTTCAGCGGCTGAAGCGGGCAGCGAAAAAGACCCGCTGAACAGCCGGGCAGCATATTGCCCGGCCGCCAAAGACGCGACGGCCTGATCAAACAGCGGCACGATCCTCTTGCTCATGCTTGCGGCTGGTTTGCTGCAGCCTTTCATGCCCGCTTCCTTGCGGGCTGAACCGGCGCATTGAGCAGCCTCACAAAATCGTCCGATGAAATCACCGGAGCAAAGATATTGTTTATCCGGTCCATGGCTGCCGCTTCCTGTTCGGGCTTCTCACAACCCGTTGCATCACCAATGACAATCGGCAGGTAGCCGTTGTCCCTGGCCAGGCGAACATTGCCTTCGATGCACCAGTCGAGATGAACGCCGGTAAACACAATGACTTCGACGCGTTTTCTGGCCAGCTCAAGCGGCAGTTCCGTTCCCACAAAAGCGGTTTGCAGGGCGCATTCCCTGAACTGCAAATCCCCGGGCTCAACCCGCTCTTTCAATTCATCAACCAGCTCGTTGTCCCAGGCTATTTTTTCGGGCGTGGCCTCCAGGCCTTCCACCCAGGTTTCATACTGAACCTGGTCGAACGTGCTCTTGGGATAATCGCCCCGGTAAATGTTGTAGCCTATCCAGTTGAAAGAAACGAAATTGTCGGCCTTGCGCGCCTCTTCCAGAACCCTGATCGTTGCGGGCAGACTCCCGCGTGAGCGATGATTCTCGTGGCCAAGCCCGCCTTCCTTTTCGTACAGGCACTTGTTTTGACTGATCGATACAAACGCCGCATTTCTTTTTAATATTTCAGCCAGATCCAATTTTTTCCACTGCGGCGCCAGCTCCGGAATTGCATGAATTCCGCCCAGCTCTCTTTTGTTTGCCTTGGCTATAGTCATGATGTTGTCCTCCATTCAGGCGGTTTTTGCCTGTCTTGTCTGATTGTTCAAGCGATCAATTTCCAGCTGCTTCAGTTCGCGGCGCAGTATCTTTCCGCTTAAAACCGTTTTTGGCAGTTCGGCCAGCACTTCAATCTCTCTGGGCGCCGAATGCGCCGCCAATTGATTGCGCACGAA
>DATGSU010000128.1:0-5053 GCA_035302305.1 Wenzhouxiangella sp.
GCGTCAGCTGCACATCGCCGGTGCCCGGCGGCAAGTCAATAATCAGATAATCGAGGTCCTGCCACAGCGTATCGGTGGCCATTTGCTGCAGCGCCTGCGTTGCCATGGGGCCGCGCCAGATCATGGCCTGATCAGAATCGACCAGAACCCCGATGCTCATGGCCTGCAGTCCGTGCGCCTCCATGGGCAGAATGCGCTTGTTGTCGGTGGTCTGGGGCCGGCCTTTCAAACCCAGCATGCGCGGCTGGCTGGGGCCGTAGATATCGGCATCCAGCATGCCCACCAGGGCACCTTCGGCGGCCAGCGCCAGCGCCAGATTGGCGCTGACGGTAGACTTGCCGACGCCGCCCTTGCCCGAAGCCACGGCAATCACGTTGCGCACGCCTTCAAGGGGCTTCAGGCCGCCCTGCACGGCATGCTGCGGAATCTGCCAGTCAATGTCCACCGTAACCTTCTTGATCTCACCGCTGGCCTGCAGTCTTTCGGTCACCAGGCGCGCAAGCTCCTTGCGCCAGCCGGCTGCGGGATAGCTCAGCCTGATATCCACCGCCGCACGGTTTTTCCGAACCGCCACGCCGCGCACCGCATCGCCCAGCGGACGAGCCGTATTGGGGTCTTCCATGCCCTCGACCAGGGCCTTCAGTTCATCCTGCAGATTTTTGCTCATGCCTGGATCGCCTTGATGAATAAAACAGGACCGTTATTGTACTCGTTCATGGGCTCCAACCGTAAATCATTCGGCCACGTAACCGATGCTTGCACGTGCAATAATCACCCTATTCAGCCAAACGCAAACAAACAAAGATTCCATGACCGCAAAGCGTCGCATTCTGGTCACTTCTGCCCTGCCCTACGCCAACGGCTCCATTCACATGGGGCACATGCTCGAATATATCCAGACCGATATCTGGGTCAGATTCCAGCGCGCCATGGGCCACGAAGTTGTTTTTGCCTGGGCCAGCGATGCCCACGGCACGCCGGTCATGCTGCGTGCCGAAAAAGACAACATCAGCCCCGAAGAACTCATCGAGCGCATGCATGCCGAGCACCTGAGGGATTTCAGCGACTTTGCGCTGTCCTTCGACAATTTCTCGTCCACGCATACCGACACCAACCGCAAGCTGGTCGAGCGCTTCTGGGCAGCGCTCAAGGACTACGGCGCGGTCAGTGCGCGCACCATCAAGCAGTTTTACGACAGTGAACGCAGCATGTTCCTGCCCGACCGCTTTATCAGGGGCACCTGCCCCAACTGCGGCGCCCAAGACCAGTACGGCGACTCCTGCGAAGTGTGCAGCGCCACCTACAACCCCACCGACCTGATCGATCCGCGCTCGGTGCTGTCGGGCGTCAAGCCGGAACTGAAAGACACCGAACACTACTTTGTTACCCTGTCGACCTTCAGCGACAGCCTCAAAAAATGGATACATTCCGGCACCCTGCAGGACGAAGTGGCCAACAAGCTCGATGAATGGTTTGCCGACGGACTGCGCGACTGGGACGTGACCCGCGACGCGCCCTATTTCGGCTTCAGAATTCCCGGCACTGAAGACAAGTACTTCTATGTGTGGGTGGATGCGCCCATAGGTTATCTGGCCAGCTTCATGGAGCTGTGCGAAAAGCACGGCTGGGACTTTGAAGAATGGATGCACCCCGACACCGACACCGAAATGCACCATTTCATCGGCAAGGACATCATCTACTTTCACTGCCTGTTCTGGCCGGCCATGCTCGAGGGTGCCGGCATGCGCCGCCCCACCGGGGTTCATGCCCACGGCTTTCTGACCGTCAACGGCACCAAGATGTCCAAGTCGCGCGGCACCTTCATCATGGCGCGCACCTGGCTGGACCACCTCCACCCCGACTACCTGCGCTACTACTTTGCCGGCAAGCTCGGTTCCGGGCTCAGCGACATCGACCTCAACCTCGAGGATTTCCGCTACCGCGTCAACGCCGATCTGGTCGGCAAACTGGTCAACATCGCCAGCCGCTCGGCGGGCTTCATACACAAATTCAACGACGGCAGGCTGGCTGAAGAACTGCACAATCCCGAACTTTTTCAAAAGTTTGCAGATCAGCATTCAAGCATCGCGCAAGACTTCGAGCAGCGCCGCTACCACCGCGCGGTGCGCCGCATCATGGCGCTGGCCGACGAAGCCAATGTCTACATCAACGACCACGCCCCGTGGAAACTGGCTCGCGAGCAGGGCCGCGAGCGCGAAGTGGTGGCCATCTGCACCCAGGCCCTCAACCTTTTCAAGCAGCTCATGACCTGGCTGTGGCCGGTCATACCGCAGACCGCCGACAGGGCGGGCGAATTTCTCAACGCCCAGCTGAATGATTTCAGCCGCCTGGACCAGCCGCTGCTCAACCATGAAATCAACAAATTCAAGCCCCTGCTGCAGCGCGTTGATGAAAAACAGCTCGACCAGCTGCTGGCCGCCAGCAAGGCGTCCCTGGACGAACAGGACACAGCCGATGCACGGGCGGGCGACAGCGCCGGCCCCAAACAGGGCGAAGACAAAAAACAGGACAGCAACATGATTGATTTTGACGATTTCATCAAGGTGGACCTGCGCGTGGCGCGCATAGACCGGGCCGAGGAAGTGGACGGCGCCGACCGCCTGCTCAGGCTTCATCTCGACGTCGGCGAGCTGGGCAAGCGCCAGGTGCTGGCCGGCGTGCGCGGACACTACAGCCCCGACGAGCTCAACGGCCGCCTGACCGTGGTGGTGGCCAACCTCAAGCCGCGCAAAATGCGTTTTGGCGTCTCCGAGGGCATGATCCTGGCCGCCAGCGAAGACAACGGCAAGCCGCACCTGCTCGACCCCGACTCGGGCGCACAGCCGGGCATGCGCATCAAGTAACGCCGCAGCGGCGCCGCATACCCGTGAGCCTGGCCCTCATCGTCATCTCGGCCGCACTGGTCAACAACTTCGTGCTGGTCCAGTTTCTGGGCCTGTGCCCGTTCATGGGGGTATCCAACAGCGTGTCCTCGGCGGTTGGCATGTCGGCCGCCACCGCCTTTGTGCTCACCCTGGCGTCCGTGGCCAGCTTTGTCGTCAATCAGTGGCTGCTCAAGCCGCTGGGGCTGGAATACCTGCAGATCATCGCCCTGATTCTGGTCATTGCCGCGCTGGTGCAGCTCACCGAGCTGTATGTCCGGCACAGCGCCCCGCTGCTGCACCGCGCGCTGGGCGTGTACCTGCCGCTCATCACTTCCAACTGCGCCGTGCTGGGCGTGGCCCTGCTCAACATCCGCGAAAGCCACAGCCTGGTGGAATCGGCCTTCTACGGCTTTGGCGCCGCGCTGGGTTTTGGCATGGTGCTGATCGTCATGGCCGCCGCGCGCGAAAAAATTGCCATGGGCGACGTGCCCCAAAGCTTTCGCGGCGCCCCCATAGGCCTGATTACCGCCGGCCTCATGGCGCTGGCGTTCATGGGTTTTACCGGCTTTGCCAAGCTGTAAAAAACCGGCGCGCCGCCCTGGGCACAGACAGCAAACTGCTACGATAAACCCGGAAACCCCCTGTATTTGTGGAGCAAACCCATGAAACGACTTTTCATCATTCCGCTTGTTTCCGCCCTGCTGATTGCCTGCGGCCCCGACGCCCAGGCGCCCTCGGCCAGCGCCACCAGCGCCCTTGCCGCCAGCGACAGCAGTGCTGAAACAAAAACCGCCGAGCCTGCCGATGCCCGCACCCAGACTGCCGAAACCGCACCCCGGGAAGCGCCCCAGCTGAAACCGGCGTTTGAAGGCCAAACCCGCGCGCCCCTGCCCGAATCCAGCGAAAACTGGACGGTGGAAACCGTGGCCACAGGGTTGGAGCACCCGTGGGCGCTGGATTTTCTGCCCGACGGCTCCATGCTGGTTACCGAGCGCCCCGGCCGGCTGCGCCATGTCAGCGCCGACGGCACGCTTTCCGACCCGATTGACGGCCTGCCCGAAGTCGATGCCCGCAACCAGGGGGGACTGCTCGATGTGGCCGCGGCCCCCGACTTCGAGTCCAGCCGCCTGATCTTCTTCAGCTTTGCCGAGCCGCATGACGACGGCACCAACAACACCGCGCTGGCGCGCGCCCGGCTGAGCGACAACCACCGCGCGCTGGAAGATGTTGAAACCATCTTCAGCCAGCAGCCGGCGGTGAACTCACAGGGCCATTTTGGCTCGCGCATCGTGTTTGAAAACGACAACACCCTGTGGCTGGGCATGGGCGACCGCCAGCGCGATGCCATACGCCAAAACGCCCAGGACCCCTCAAACCACATCGGCACGGTGGTGCGCCTGCATTTCGACGGCTCAGTGCCCGCCGACAACCCCTTTGTCGACGACAACGACAAACAGCCCGAAATATTTTCCTGGGGGCACCGCAACATCCAGGGGGCCGTCAAAGACCCGCAAACCGGCCACCTGTGGACCGTGGAACACGGCCCGCGCGGCGGCGACGAGCTCAACCTCACCGAAGCAGGCAAGAACTACGGCTGGCCCACCATTTCATACGGCATTGAATACCAGGGCGGCGAAGTGTATGACGGCCTGACCCGGGCCGAAGGCATGGAACAGCCCGTTTACTTCTGGGATCCGGTCATCGCGCCCTCCGGCATGGACATCTACCGGGGCGATGCCTTTCCCGAATGGCAGGGCGACTTCTTTGTCGGCGGGCTGCGCAGTCAGCGCGTATCAAGGCTGGTCATGGACGATGACCGCGTGGTCGCCGAAGAATGGCTGCCCATGGATCAGCGCATCCGCGACGTCAAAACCGGACCCGACGGATTCATCTATCTGGTCACCGACGAAAGCAATGGAAAAATCCTGCGCATCGTGCCTGAAAGCGGCGACTGAACGCCAAAAAGCGGGCCGGAGAACTGCTCCGGCCCGCGGTGGCAAAACATTGAAAAGCACTGACCGGCCGCAGCCGGCCGGCCACTCAATGTTCAGGAGGTGAATAAACGGTATACAGCTTGAGCGCGCCCTTGCCGGTGTTTTTGAAGTTGTGCCACACGCCGGATGCCACAATGCTCATGTCACCCGCCTTGACCGGCGTTTCGTCATCAC
>DATGSU010000129.1:0-2278 GCA_035302305.1 Wenzhouxiangella sp.
TCCGGACAATCTGGATCTTCTGGCGATACCGGTCGAGGTGGAGGTTACGGTTCCGGTGGAGCCGCTCATCTTTGAGGACCGCTTTGAGGAAAACCAGGGCACACCCTGATTCCCATCCACCAGAAAATAAAAGGCCCGGCATATGCCGGGCCTTTTGTTCAGGTCAAAAACAACCGTGCAGGCGGAATCATTCGGTCTTTTCGGGCTCCACCATCAGCAACAGTGTGTCGGCCTCGATGGTTTCATCCTGGCTGACGCCGATTTCCGAAACCCGGCCATCGATGGGTGACTTGATGGCCAGCTCCATTTTCATGGCTTCCATGATGAGCAGAACCTCGCCTTCGCGGACGCTTTGACCGGCCTGGACGCTGAGCTGCAAGATTTTGCCGGGCATGGGGGCCAGAAGCCGGCCGTCCGCGTCGGCGCCGGGGCCGGCGGCATGAAAGCGGGTCAGGCGGCTGAACGACCAGCGCCGGTTGTTCATGCAGACTTCAATACGGTTCTCGCCCCTGGCGGCGTGGATATAAAGATTGTGGCGCTGTGCGCCTGACTGCAGGCTGTAAAGCGGCCCGTCAACTGGACCCAGGTTGATTTCATGGCTTGCGCCGGGGCTGTTTTCACCGGCCGGGCTGCTGTCATCTGGGGCAACGGTTATTTCGTATTGCCCGTCCGTGCCGGTGGCCTCAAGGCGGCTCTGCCAATCTCCGCAGGCCAGCTCGATGGAGCGCGTCGCCGGACGGCCCAGGCGCCAGCCGTCAACAGCGTCCCACGGGCTGTGGCCGGCCGCGACCTGTTCCTGGTCCAGCAGCCGGTAGCCGGCCGCGGCCAGGGTGGCTTCAACGGGCGGCGCGGCGTCTGTGCCAACAATGGATTCAAGGTCGCGGTCAAGCAGGCCGGTGTCTATTTCACCCCGAGCGAAGACTTCTGAGCCCGCCAGTGCCTGCAGAAACCCCAGGTTGGTGGTCGGTCCGGCAATGAAGCTGGCCGCCAGCGCGCGCTTGAGCTGCTGCAAACAGCCCTGGCGGGTGTCGCCATGGACAATCAGCTTGGCGACCATGGGGTCATAGTGCACGCTGACTTCATCGCCGGCCTCAATGCCCGAATCAATGCGGACGTTTTCCCTGCCGGGCAGATTCAGGACGGACACCTTGCCGGTTGAGGGCATGAAGCTCCGGTCGGGGTCCTCGGCATAGATGCGCGCCTCCATGGCGTGGCCGCTCATGCGGATATCTTCCTGCTGCAGCGGCAGCTTCTGGCCCGCCGCCACGCGCAGCTGCCATTCAACCAGATCAAGCCCGGTAATCAGCTCGGTGACCGGGTGCTCGACCTGCAGACGGGTGTTCATTTCGAGAAAGAAGAATTCGTCGCCATCGACCAGAAATTCAACGGTCCCGGCGCCGCGGTAGTCGACGGCCCGGGCTGCCCTGACGGCGGCTTCAAGCAGGCTGTCGCGCACGCTTGCGTCAAGTCCGGCGGCCGGGGCCTCTTCAATGACCTTCTGGTGGCGGCGCTGGCTGGAACAGTCGCGCTCGAACAGGTGCACCACGTTGCCGTAGCTGTCGCCAAAAATCTGGGCCTCGATATGCCTTGGGCGCGGTAGGTAGCGCTCCAGAATCATGCGGTCATCGCCAAACGCACCGAGTGACTCGCGCCGCGCAGCGGCCAGGGCCTCGGGAAAATCATTTTTGGAGTTGACGACGCGCATGCCCTTACCGCCGCCGCCGGCCGCAGCCTTGAGCATCAGCGGGAATCCAGTCTCTGCCGCTTTTTCAAGCAGAATCTCATCGCCTTGATCATCGCCGTGATAGCCGGGAATTAGCGGGACACCGGCGGTTTCCATATGTTTTTTGGCGGCCGCCTTTGAGCCCATGATGTCCATTGTTTTGGCCGACGGTCCGATCAGGACCAGTCCCGCCTTGCCAACGGCGCGCGCAAAATCGGCGTTTTCGGCCAGAAAGCCGTAGCCGGGATGGATGGCTTGAGCATCGCTTTCCATTGCCGCCTGGACAATGCGTTCGATATTCAGATAGGACTGATTGGCTTCGGACGCTCCAATATGTATGGCATGGTCGGCCCGGCGCACGTGACGGGCGCTGGCGTCGGCATCGGAGTACACGGCCACGGTTTCCACGCCCAAGCGGCGACAGGTGTCAATGATGCGACAGGCAATTTCGCCGCGGTTGGCAATCAATATTCGTTCAAACATGCGTGCTGCTCGCTGTGGTTGGGCGTGGCTCATTCTTCGGGATCGGTGGGTACCCAGGCTGGCCGGCGCTTT
>DATGSU010000130.1:0-5106 GCA_035302305.1 Wenzhouxiangella sp.
GGGGCTGATTGTGCGCGAGACGCGCCATTACCTGCGCCATGATCCGATGCTGGAGGCCGACAAGGCCACCATTGAGGCATTCATGGCTGATCAGCCGGGGTGGGACGAGTGGAAGGCCGGGGATGAAATCGGCTCGTCACGGCGCGGCATTCTGGGCGGCAGCGACCGCACGCCGGCCTGACCTGGCGAGAACCAGGCTGCGAAACGGGACCGCCCCGCAGCCTGGTTCCCGGTTTCAGACGTTCATGACAGGGCCGCCAGCGCGGCGTCGTAGTCCGGCTCGCTGCCGATCTCGTCCACCAGCTGGGCATGCAGCACCTTGTTGTCGGCGTCCAGAACAACCACGCCGCGGGCAGCCAGTCCGGCCAGCGGGCTGTCGGCCAGCTCAACGCCATAGTCCTGCAGAAAATTGCGGCCGCGCATGGTGGACAGCATGTTGACGCGCTCCAGTCCCTCGGCGCCGCAGAAGCGCGCCTGCGCAAAGGGCAGGTCGGCCGAGATGCACAGCACTTCGGTGTTGTCCATCTGTTCGGCCAGCTCATTGAAGCGGCGCACGGATGTCGCGCACACATCGGTGTCTATGCTCGGGAAAATATTGAGCACCTTGCGTCGGCCGGCAAAGCTGGCCAGGCTTTTGTCGTTGAGGTCGCTGTCGACCAGGCTGAAATCGGGAGCCTGTGAGCCTGTTGACGGGAACTGGCCGCGAAGCTGAACCGGAGAGCCCTTGAAAGTTACCTTGGACATGATGTTCTCCTGTTGTGTGGGTGTGCTGTATGTATGATCCGTGGCGGCTGTGTGGTGGCACAGGGTCACAGGACAATGAGGGGCAGGCCGGCGGCAGCAAGGCTGCAGCACAACCTGTGCTCATGTTGAATATGCAGGTGGCAGCGGGCTGATTCAAGATTTCAGGCCCCGCCGGAACGGGGCCTTTCTGCGGGCAGCCCCGCCGCCTTCAGTCTTTGCCGGTTAGCTGCCCAGCAGCGGCCACAGCCAGTAGTAGCCTGCGGCACCCGCCGCGCCGACGGCTCCAAGGCCGATGGCCCACCGCAGCCATGTTCTGGCCGGTGCGGGCCTGACGTCCTGCAACACGCTGGGCGGGCGCAGGCCGGGGGCCTGCAGCACAAAGCGGTGTTCGCCCAGGCGCAGCTCGTCGCCCGAGCGCAGCGGACGGCGAGCCGAAGGTTCGCCGTTCACCTCGACGTCGCCAGCAGGCTCAAGCATCAGCACTTCGCCATCGAAGACAATGCGCGCGTGGCGCTCCAGCAGGTCTGCAAGCCGCAGATCGGCGTCGTCGCCAGAACCAATCGAGGTGTCTTCCTGCAGCGGGTAGTTTTTGCCTGTATTGGGGCCCGATGCGGCCTTGAGTCGAAACTGCATGACCATGATGGCGTCAGACGTGATCCAGTGCCGCCGACAGGTCGCCAATCAGGTCATCAACATCCTCGATGCCCACCGACAGCCGGATCAGCGAATCGGTAATGCCGAGCTTTTTGCGGTTCTCTTCGGGCACCGAGCCGTGGGTCATGATGGCCGGGTGGTTGACCATGGACTCAACGCCGCCCAGGGACTCGGCCAGCGCGAAGATGCGCGTGTTCTCAAGGAATTTGCGCGCCCGCTCCAGGCCGCCGCCGACGTCGAAGCTGACCATGCCGCCAAAGCCCGACATCTGTTTTGCGGCCAGGTCTTTTTGCGGGTGGCTGTCCAGGCCGGGATAAATGACGTGCTCGACCTTGGGGTGCTGCTGCAGCCATTCGGCAATCTTGCCGGCGTTGTCGCAGTGGGCCTGCATGCGCAGTGCCAGGGTCTTGACGCCGCGCAGAGCCAGGAATGAATCAAACGGGCCCTGAATGCCGCCGGAGGCGTTTTGCAGAAAGCCGACGTCCTCGGCCAGCTTTTCATCGTTGACGACAACGGCTCCGCCAACCATGTCGGAGTGGCCGTTGCGATACTTGGTGGCCGAATGCGCCACGACATCGGCGCCCAGCGCCAGCGGCCGCTGCAGCGCAGGGGTGGCAAACGTGTTGTCCACCACCAGCAGGGCGCTGGCCGCGCGCGCCATTTCGGCCATGGCGGCAATGTCGACCATCTTGAGCATGGGGTTGGTGGGTGTTTCGACCCAGATCATTCTTGTCTTGTCGGTGATGGCCGCGCGGGCGGCGTCAAGATCACCAAAATCGACAAAGCTGAAATCCAGTCCCGATGAGCGGCGCCTTACGCGCTCGAACAGCCGCCAGCTGCCGCCATACAAGTCGTCCATGGCCAGCACGTGGTCGCCGGGCGCCAGAAGATGCATGAGGGCGTCGCTGGCTGCCGTGCCGGAGGCGTAGGCAAAACCGTGGCTGCCGCCTTCAAGGTCGGCTATGCAGGCCTCCCAGGCCGCGCGCGTGGGGTTTTGCGAGCGCGAGTATTCGTAGCCCAGATGCTTGCCGGGGCTTTGCTGAACATAGGTGGAGGTGGCATAAATCGGCGTCATGATGGCGCCGGTTGAAGGGTCCGGCGACTGGCCGGCGTGAATGACGCGGGTTTTGAAATTGTCTGTCATGGTTCTCTGTGAGGTAAAAGTTGACGTTGCGGTCGGCATTGATTCCGGCCAAAGCGAATGATTGTCACATAAAACGAGATGTTCGGTGATGCGTTATTCAGCTTTGGGGCTTATGCGCTGCGGCTTGCCTTGCGCAAATGGTTGACGACATCGATGCGGGTGATCAGGCCGACAAATTTATCGCCGTCGAACATGACGACGGCGGTGCTGTCTTCAAGCAAGGCCATAAGCCTGTCGATGGACTCATCAATCTGCAGGCTGGCCGGATTTCTGTTCATGATAGTGGATACGGGGTCGGCAAACCGTCCGGGATTTTCGGCCACTGCCGCCAGCAGGTCTGTGTCCGTCACCAGACCGGCCAGCTTTCCGTCTTCCATGACCGGCAGCTGTGAGATGCCGTTGAGGCTCATGCGCCCCTGGGCGTTGGCCAGGGGTTCGCCGGTGTTGATGGCAACCACGCTGCCGCTGCTGGCCGGACGGGCAATGAGGTCGAGCAGGTTGTTGTGCTTTTCCCGTTCAAGAAAGCCCTGTTCGTGCATCCAGATGTCGTTGTAGAGCTTGGACAGGTATTTGTTGCCGGTATCCGGCACCAGGGTCAGCACGTTTTTTGGCGTGGTTTGTTCACGGCAGTATTTCAGCGCGGCAGCAACCAGCGTGCCGGTGGACGAGCCGCCGAACACGGTTTCCTTCTCCAGCAGCTTGCGCGCGGTGGCAAAGCTTTCGTGGTCTGATATGGAGTAGGCCTTTTTAACGTTGGAAAAGTCGCTGATAACCGGCAGAAAGTCCTCGCCAATGCCTTCAACCATCCAGCCGCCGGCGTCGTCGCGCAGCCTGCCGTGATTGATGTAGTCGGCCAGGATGGAGCCTTCCGGGTCGGCCAGCACCATTTCCAGGCTGGGTGCCGCCTTGGCAAAATAGCGCGACAGGCCGGTTACCGTGCCGCTGGAGCCGGCGCCCACCACCACGGCGTCCAGTTTGCCGTCCATTTGCCTGAGAATTTCGGGGCCGGTTTCCTCTTCGTGGGTTTTGGGGTTGTCGTGGTTGCCGAACTGATTGATGAAGTAGCTGTTTTCAGTCTCTGCCGCCAGCTTTTCGGCCATGTCCTGATAGTACTCGGGGTGGCCCTTGCCGACATCGGAGCGGGTGATGATGACCTCGGCGCCCATGGCCTTGAGATGATCAACCTTCTCGCGGCTCATCTTGTCGGGCAGCACAAGAATCAGCCGGTATCCCTTGCGGGCCGCCACCAGCGCCAGGCCCAGCCCGGTGTTGCCTGCCGTGCCTTCAATAATGGTTGAGCCGGGCTTGAGATCACCGCGCTTTTCGGCTTCCTCGATCATTTTCAGCGCGATGCGGTCCTTGATGGAGCCGCCGGGGTTGGTGTCTTCAAGCTTCAGATACAGCGTGCAGGGCCCGGTGTCGAGATTGTTGACGCGAACAATGGGCGTGTTGCCGATCAGGGCGAGGGTATTGGCGTGAATGCTCATCAGGCTGGGTCTTTGGACTGGATAGTGGTCAGCCGCCCAAGATAACCCAGCGGCTTGAGCCGGGCAAGTTCGGCCCGGGTTGAAAGGGCCGGAGCCGCGCGCGGCTCCGGCCAAAATGCGGGATTGTCAGGCAGCCTGGATTTTTTGCAGCATCCAGGTCAGCTTGTCCTTGGTGCGCAGTTTTTCGCGCTTGAGTTCGTTCAGGGCCAGGTTTTCCATCGGCGCGGTGCCGTTGTCGGCAGCGGCAATCCGCTTGTCGAGCCCCTGGTGGTGGCGATAAAGGCGCCTGAACTCGACATTTTCGTCAAGCAGGGTTTCCAGCTCTTCCTCGCGGTTTTCGAACATGGGCATGCTCCTTGGATTGGATGGATGACAGAAGGGCGCAGACAGGCGCTGCGCATTGACTGCAAGACCGCCTTGCAGCGGCCCTGCAAGTGCTTTTGCAAGTGCTCTTGGGGAGATGGCCGGACGCGCCCGGTGCCAGGGACTGACAGTGTCCTTGCAGAATCCGGTCGCGGCAGGTGCACTCGAAAAATCAAGCATGTCACCTCTATTTATAGCGCCTGAGAGGCGCTGACGCAAGCGCGACCTGAAACCGCGGCAACAGGCGTTCAGTCGTTGAGCAGGATGACATCAACGCGCCGGTTTTGGCTGCGGCCCTCGGCGCTGTCATTGCTGGCGATGGGGAAGTCCTCGCCCATGCCCACGGCGCGGATGCGGCCGGCATCAACGCCCAGTTCAACCAGGGCGTTTTTGACCGCCTCGGCACGCTGTTCGGAAATGCGCAGATTGGCGCTGGTCGAGCCGGTTGAATCGGTATGGCCCTCGATTCTGACCTGTTTGCCAGGCTCGCCCTGAAGGAGTTCGACCACATCGGGCAGCTGCTGGCGGGCTTCCGGCTGCAAGGTGGTTTCGCCGCTGGCAAACAGCACATCGCCCAGGGTGATGACCACGCCGCGGTCGGTTTCGCGCAGCTCGAGATATTCAAGGCGGCGGCGCAGGGATTCTGCAGCTTCGGTGGCCAGCTGGGCTTCGCGTCGCGCCAGTTCGATTTCACTGGCCCGTGATTCGGCCAGG
>DATGSU010000131.1:0-3885 GCA_035302305.1 Wenzhouxiangella sp.
GCGTCAGCAAGCTGAACCGCTCCGGCTTGTCCAGCGCCAGCAGATACACCAGCGGCTTGATCACCGAACCCACCTGGCGGCGGGCATCAATGGCGCGATTGAAGGCGCGCCGGCCGCGCTGCCGGTCACCGGCCAGCGCCAGCACCTCGGCGCTGTCGGGCTCGACCACAACCACCGCCCCCTGCAGCGCCCCGGCCTCCGTTTCGGTTTCCGCCAGTCCCCGCGCAAGGGCGTTTTCAGCGCGCAGCTGGACCGACGGCGACAGCGTGGTAAAAATTCTCAGCCCGGAAGCGCGCAAATCACGGTCGCGATAGTCGGCGCGCAGCTGGCGGCCGACCAGATCCAGAAAGGCCCCGTACTGGCTGGCACCGGTGCTCAGGTCGGGCCGCAGGCCCAGGCCGGCGGCCTGTTGACGCTCCATTTCGGGCTGGCCAATCAGGCCGGTTTCGCTAAACATGGCCAGCACGCGGTTGCGGCGCTGGCGCGCCCGATCGGGGTTGCGCAGCGGGTGATACCACGAAGCACCGCGCACCATGCCAACCAGAAGCGCCACCTGTCCGGCGTCCAGCGACTCAATTGGCTGGCCAAAATAGTATTCGGCGGCGCGCCCGAAGCCGTGAATGGCCTTGCGGCCGTCATCGCCCAGATAAACCTCGTTGATCCATGCCTCGAGAATTTCCGCCTTGGAAAAATGCCACTCGAGGCTGATCGCCATGATGGCTTCGTTGAACTTGCGCAGAAAGCTGCGCTCCTGGGTCAAAAAAAGATTCTTGGCCAGCTGCTGGGTAATGGTGCTGCCGCCCTGCACCAGCCGCCCGGCGCGCAGATTGGCCCAGGCGGCGCGCGCCAGGCCGTTGATATCGATGCCGTGATGGTGCTTGAAGCGCCGGTCTTCCACCGCCTGCGCACCGGCCACCAGCAGCGGCGGCAGCTCAGCCAGCTTCACCGGCGTGCGAATGCGGTCATCCAGGGGCAAAATGCGCCCCAGGCGCGCCGGCGGCAAGCGCAGGCTGGCGCGGCCCGGCAGCTCCACGCGTGCATCGCGAACAATGATTTCGGCCTGTTGTGCCGGCTGGCGCCCGTCGGGGAAAACAAACGCCGGCACGTGCAGCCTGATGCGGTTGCCGCTCAGGCTGAAGCGCCCCGGCACGGCCGGATCACCGCTGCGCAAGCCGGCTGCTTCAATTTCAACCAGCAAATCCCGGCGCTGCATTTCCATGCCGTCATGCAGCTCCAGCGGGCGGGCGTAAACATGGCTGGTTTCCGTCAGATGGTGGTCGGCAAAACGCTGCGTTGTCTGGCGATCCACCCACCACACCCACGGCCCCAGCAAGCCCGCCGACAGGCCGACTACAAAAAGAACTGTCCGTAAAAGAACGCGGCGCAGCAGCGGGCGAACCGTGTTTTTCCTGCGCGGCGACCGCCTGGTGCGGTGCCGGCGCTTTTTTTTAGCCATGGGCGAAGGTGACAGAACGTTCTGATTGAAGGATAATTGGCTGTTTGCACAACGGCCGGCGCAGAACATGAATTATAGCGCCGGCACCTTGATGCAACGCAAACCCATCCCAGCATCCTGCCGCACCGGTGACCTCCACAAACAGCACAACCGATCCAGCAGACCCCAGGCCGCTGCTTGTTGTTCTTGCCCGGCCGGGCACGGGCATTGACAGCCGCTGGCTCTCTCTTGTCCGCAAGGCTTTTGACTGGCCTGTGCTGACGGCAGTCCCCAAAGCGGGGCTGCCCGTTCCGCCCGACAACCCGGACTGGCAAAAGTGGCTTGAGCGCGAAAGCAGCCACCCTGCCCTGCAGCACGGAGTCGTGCTGATCGCAGCCGGACTGGATCTGCCCGAATATTTTCAGCCGCGCTTGCAGCAGGCGCTTGAATCACCCGACTGCCCGCCCCTGTTTACCCTGCCGGGCACTCACCAGGCCGGCCTCGGCTTCGGCCCGCTCACCGGCACGGCAGACGTCAATGACTCCATCGTTGCGGCCGCCGCCAGGCCAGGATTTGCGCCGGTGCGCTTCAGGCCCGAGCATCTGGCCATCATTGCACCGGGCAGGATTCCACAGGCGCTTGAACAGGCCCGCCAGGGGCTGTGCCACGTGTACGACGGCATTTGGGTCGAAGACCACCAGGCTGCAATGGGCAGTCATTGCCGGCCAGCCCCCGATGTCACCGCAGCCACTGGGCACCTCAACGCCGCCTTCGAGCGCCTTGCAGACGCAAGGCCCCGCGCCGCCCTGCCCCATTACGGTTTTGACACACGACCCGTCACCCTGCACATCAGCCACAGCTGGGGCGGTGGCGTGGAGCGCTGGATTCAGGACATCGTTGCCAGCGACACCCGGCACAATCATCTGGTTCTGGCCTCCGGCGGCAGCACCGAAACACCAACTCATGGCCAGCAGCTGACTTTGTACGCGGCCAGCCAGGCCGGCCGGATTCCCGTTCGCGAATGGGTGCTGTCGCCCGCCATCAGCAGCACCGACATCACCCACGACAACTACCGCCATATCCTTGCCGGCATCATCCGGCGTTTTGGCGCGGGCCGCATTCTGGTGTCCTCGCTCATCGGCCACAGCCTGGATGTGCTGGGCACCGGCCTGCCAACGGCACATATATTGCACGACTACTACCCGGCCTGGCCGGCGCTGGACCTCGACCCGCTTGTGTTTGACGATGAGGGCTACAACGGACAAATCGATGTCGCCAGGGGCATCGCTGCTTCGGGCGGCAGCTTTCTGTTTGCCGAGCGCAGCCCCGAAAAATGGACCCGGCTGACCCGGGCATGGCACGCGGCCGTGCGCGCGCATGAAATTGCGCTGGCCGCCCCAACAAACCAGGTGCTCATGCGCTGGCGGCGGCTGGTCAACGACCCGCTTGAGAAGGCCAAAATCATTCCACACGGCTTTACCGGCTGGCCGGCCGGCACAGCAGCCATTGCGCCCCGCCCCGCCGGCTGCGGACGCCTCAATCTGGTTGTGGTCGGCCGGCTGAGCCGCGGCAAGGGCCTGCGGCTCCTTGCCGATGCGCTGCAGCAGGGTCTTGGCAGGCACGCCCGCATCACCCTGCTGGGCTGCGGCCGCCAGGGCATGAAGTTTTTTGGCTGGCCAGGCGTTGACATCATTCTTGACTACAGGCATGAGCAGCTGCCCCAACACCTGGCGCGCATCGCGCCCCAGGCAGCGCTGTTTTTGTCCACCGTGCCCGAAACCTGGAACTACGTTCTCAGCGAAACAAGGGCCCTGGGCCTGGTGCCCATAGCCACGCGCTGCGGCAGTTTTGAAGAGCGCATCGAGCACGGCAGAAACGGCATTCTTTTCGACCCGCAGCCGGCCGCGCTGGTCAAGGCACTGACCGACCTGAACGCCCGCCCCGAAAGACTTGATGCCATGCGCTCGGCCCTGCCCGCCGAGGCCTCCATGGCCGAGGCGCTGGCCGCGCTGGACAGCCTTGTTGCAAGCCGTGGCACAAGGCCGCCGGCCGCTGCGGCCGCCACCGGAAAAGATCTGGATGCCAGCGTTATGGCCGGCCATCTTGCCGACCTGCATAAACAGCAAGCCGCCCAGCTGGAAACGCTTGAAGAGCTGCGGGTGCAGGCGGCGGAAAAAACGCGCTGGGCACAGCGCTACGAGCGCATGTTCAACGAGCGCAGCCGGTGGGCACGACAGCTTGATGGGGAGCTTTCCAGTCTCAGACACGAGTTTTCAGAAACAGTCGACAGACTTCAGGGCGAGCTTGATGAGCAACAGCAGAAAAAGCTCGCGCAAACTCACGCACAGCTGGAAAACGCGCACAACAAAATCAGTGCGATCACCTCAAGCCGTTCATGGCGGCTGACCCGGCCGCTGCGCATAACTGGCCGGCTGGCATACAACGCCCGC
>DATGSU010000132.1:0-2374 GCA_035302305.1 Wenzhouxiangella sp.
GCCGCCCGACGCATGCCCTATGCCGCCCGGCCCGCGCAGCACGCTCACCGCCTCGGCCTGGGCCAGATTCACTTCAAACAGGTTGTTGGCGTTGCAAAACCCCGGCGGGCGTATGGGCACGCCGGCTTCCAGAATCAGCAGCCCGCCGCAGGCGCCGGCGCCGGTCAAAAGCGGCGAACGCACGGCGGTCAGATGCTCCTGACCGCTGCCGCGCGTCACCTCCACGCCCGGCAGGCGCCCAAACAGCTCGGCCGGGTGCGTCGGCCAAATCAGCTCAATGCGCTCTTTTGGCAGCGTGTCGGTGGCCTGCGGCCCTTCCTGCTCAATGTCCCGCCCGCCAACCTGCAGGGGCTCAAGCTCCACCGGCGCAGCCAGCAGGGCACAGGACAACAGCAGCCCGGCCACCAGGCCAGCCGCCCCCGGCCAGCTGCCTGCGCGAGCATTTGTGCTGGAAAAACAGATTTTGATCATGGCTTCATTTTAGGCCTTCACCTCGCCTGTCATTGCCCGCAAATGCCGCGGCAAGTATGCTTTGGGCATCCAACAACAAACCGGGACACCCATGCCATGCGCAATTTTCTGATCATTGCCGCGCTGTTGCCGCTGCTTGCGGCCTGCGGCGGCAGCCAGCTGATCCGCGACCGCGATCACACCACCACCCGCTGGGAAGCGCTGCTGCGCTGGAACGAATTTGACGCCCTGGTGGACATGATGCACCCCGACTGGCTCAGCGAAAACCCGGTTCGATCGGTGGATCTGTCCCGCCTCAAGCAGTTCAAGGTCAGCGAATACCGCGTTCGGCAGGTGCTGGCCGGCCCCGACGACCACAGCTTTGAAAGAAACGTCCAGATTCGCCTGTATCATGTACACAGCGCCAGGGAGCGGGTCATCGTGCATCACGAAGTGTGGCGCTATGACAAAAAGCTGGAGCGCTGGCTGCTGCACTCGGGCCTGCCCGACCCGCGCCGGCACTGAACGCTTTCGGCCACCACTGCGGGAGGAATCATCATGCGAACCATTGCCGTCATCAACGCCAAGGGCGGTTGTGGAAAAACCACCATCGCCACATCGCTGGCGGCGGCGCTGGCCTGGGAAGGCCATGCCGTAGCCCTGGGTGACACCGACCCCCAGCGCCTGGCGCTGGAATGGCTGATGCTGCGCCCCGATGACTACCCGCCCGTCATGCCTGTTCGTCCGCGCCGCGGCCGCCTGTACGCGCCGCCCGAAGCCGACACCCTGGTCATTGACACACCGGCCGGCCTGCGCGGAGCCGAGCTGGGCAACCTGCTGCGGCGCTCGCACACCGTGCTGGTGCCCGTGCTGCCCTCACCCGTGGACATGCGCGCCGCGTGGCGCTTTGTCGGCCAGCTGGCCAAACTCAAGCCGGTCACAACGGGCCAGGTCAGGGTTGGGCTGGTGGCCAACCGGGTCCGGCCTCATACGCTGGTGTTCAGGGAGCTGACCGGCTTTCTGGATGATTTTCGCGTGCCGGTCATCGGTCATTTGCGCGCGTCCATGAACTATCTGCGCGCCTTTGAGCAGGGCCTTTCCGTATCCGACCTGCCGTACTGGCAGGCCGGCCAGGACTGGGACGAATGGGAAACCCTGCTGCAGTGGATACGCAGCGAGGACTCAATCGGAACCGGCGCCTGACAGCCCTGGCGCCACTACCCGGACACCGCCACCGGCACGTTGTCTATCAGCCGCGCGCGGCCCAGCCAGGCGGCGGCAAACAACCGGCCGGGAAGGTTGTCCGCCGGCTCGCCCAAATCGAAGGCGTTGCGCCACTCAAGATAGTCGGGCCTGAAGCCGGCCGCCGCCAGCCGCGACCAGGCGGCCTCTTTCAGCGACTCAAAATCACCGCCCGCCGCCAGCGCCTGCGCCATGCTGTCCAGTTCGGCATACAGCCGCGGCGCGGCGCGCCTTTCGGCATCGGTCAGATAGGCGTTGCGCGAGCTCATGGCCAGCCCGTCGGATGCGCGCGCAGTGGTTGCGCCAACAATTTCAACCGGCAGCGACAGGTCCTGCACCATGCGCCGAATAATCAAAAGCTGCTGAAAATCCTTCTCGCCAAACACGGCCAGTTCCGGCTGCACCTGGTTGAACAGCCTCAAGACCACGCTGGCCACACCGTCAAAATGCCCCGGCCGGGAACGGCCGCACAGCTGCCCCGCCAGGTTTTGCGGCACGCGCACCATAAAGGACTCATCCAGGGCATACATGGTTTTGACCGCCGGCTGCCACACCAGATCGCAGCCGACCCCGGCAAGCGCCTCAACATCGGCCTTCAGCGTGCGCGGGTAGCTGTCAAAGTCCTCGCCAGGCCCGAACTGCGTCGGGTTGACGAAAATGGAGGTGATGCACACGTCGGCGT
>DATGSU010000133.1:0-2800 GCA_035302305.1 Wenzhouxiangella sp.
CTGCAGCGGAATCCGGTCGCCAATCTGCCACTCGAAGCGGTTGGCCAGCGCCTCGCCGACAATCAGCCCGACGCGGTTGTTGCGCCAGTCTTCATGCTGCTGCGCCGGCAGCTCGATTTCCGGATAGGCGTCCAGATATTCCGGGCTGACGGCAAAGCTGGGAATCTGGTTGCGGGCATCCTGGTAGAACCCGCCAAACCAGCTGGCGCCCGCGACCTTGCTGACACCGTCAACCTGTCTGATGCGCTCTCCCAGGCTTTGCGGCAGTGATTCCATCATGGACACTCTTGATGTGACCACCAGCCGTCCGGCGCCGGCCACGCTGTCGCCGGGGTTAAAGGCAACCCGCACGGTATCGAGCAGACCGAACAGCAAAAATGCCGCAATGATGGACACCAGGGTCAGAAAGGTGCGCGTCTTGCGGCGAAACAGCGCCGCCCACACCAGATGAAAGTATTTCATGGCTTGCCCCCGCTCAGGCCAGGGCGCCGGCTTCGACCAGCCGGCCCTTGTCCAGGTGCAAAACATGGCTGCCATGCTCGGCCGCCCTGGGGTCATGGGTGACCATGACAATGGTTTTGCCGTGCTCGCGGTTGAGGCGCTCCAGCAGGCCCAGAATGTTCTCGGCCGATTCCCGGTCCAGGTCACCGGTGGGCTCATCGCACACCAAAACCCGCGGGTCGGACACAATCGCACGCGCGATGGCCACGCGCTGCTGCTGGCCGCCCGACAGCTCCGACGGTCTATGGGTGGCTCTGTCATCAAGCCCCACCAGCCTGAGCGCGATGGCCGCATTTTGCCTGCGCTGGCGGGCCGAAAGCCGGGTCAGCAGCAGTGGCAGCTCGACATTCCTTTGCGCGGACAGGGCCGGCATCAGATTGTAGAACTGGAAGATATAGCCAATATTCGATGCCCGCCAGCGCGCCAGCTGGCCGCTGTTCATGCGGTCAATGCGCCGCCCGTCCACGGTAATGCTGCCGGCCGTGGGCACGTCCAGGCCGCCGATGAGATTGAGCAGCGTGGTCTTGCCCGATCCGGACGGCCCCATGAGCGCCAAAAAATCGCCCTCGGCCACGTCCAGATTGATGTCACTGAGCACCTCGACCTTCTGCCTGCCACGCGTATAGGCCTTGGCCAGGCCCCTGATTTCAATCAGCTTGCTCATGATTCTGTCCTTGTATTGATTACCTTGCGGTCCTGACCCGCGCACCATCGGCCAGTTCAGAAGCCGGTTTGTCAATCACCTTCTCGCCCGGACTGATGCCGGCCGGAATCAGCCTGAAGCTCCCATGGCTGCCTGAGGCGGGCGACACCTGCACCGCTTTGGCGGCATCGTCTCTCACTACGAAAACCACTGCTGCACCGTCGCGGGTGACCACGGCGGACGCGGGCACCAGTACGCCTTCAGGCGGTGCCTCATCCGATTTGGGACGCGATTCCATAAAGCTCACGCGCACGCCCATGTCGGGCACAATGCGCTCGTCCTTTTCATCCAGCGCCACGCGCACCTTGACGGTAGCCTTGCCGCGGTCGGCGGCCGGCACAATGGCAATCACCCGCGCCGGTATGCGCCAGTCGGGATAGGCATCCAAAACCGCTTCGGCCGGCATACCGGCACTGACCCGCCCAATGTAGGCCTCGTTGACATCCACCTCGACCTCAAGCGAATCCATGTCAACCACGGTGCCCACGCCGGTGCGGGTAAAGCCGCCGCCAGCCGCGGACGGCGCAATGATTTCACCCACCTGCGCGGCTTTTTGGGTGATTACGCCGGAAAAAGGCGCGCGCACCACGGTGTAGTCATAATTGACCTCGGCCACCGCCACCTGGGCCTGGGCGGCCTTCAGGCCGGCTTCGGCCGCTGCAATCTGGGCCATCAGCGATTCCACCTCGGTGCGCGCCATCTCCAGCGCCTGACCGGAGGTCAGCTGGCGTTCGCGCAGTTCCTCCTGACGCTTGAGTTCACGCTGTGCCTGTCTGGACTGGACCCTGAGCTGCTCCAGCTGGGCTTGCGCCTGACCCACGCCGGTGCGGGCCACGTCAAGCGCCACCTTTTGAGCGCTGTCGTCCAGCCGGGCCAGAACCTGATCGCGTTCGACGAAATCACCCTCTTCAATGGTCACCTCGGTCAGCGTGCCAATGATCTGGGCTGAAACCGTGGCCTGGCGGCGCGCCGTTACATAGCCGGTGGCCTGCAGGACGGCCTCGGCCGAACCCGCCTGGGCCGGCCGGCTGGCCGTAACCGTCTGCACGGCCACGGCCCGGCCGCCGTGCAGAACAAACCAACCGGCTGCCAGCGCTACAAGAACGACTGTCGCAACGCCCGCTGCCAGCCACGGCACCCAGCGCGCACGCCTCCCGTGATCATCACGGTCACGGTCATCGATTTTCAGAGTTCCAAGCAAATCCCTGTCGGACATGGCCCGCTGTTCTCCTTGATTCCGGGGACATATGATAGATGGCCTTTCAGTGCGCCCAAAGTGTCAAAAGTCACTATTTGAGCCTGTCTGTGAGAATGTTGCGACTGCCGGGCTTGACTGTGCAGCCTGGTTGAACGATCTTTGAGCTTGCTCTGCGAACTAAAATCGAACAACAAGGAATAATCATGAGCATCATCAGCGAATTCAAGGAATTTGCCGTCAAGGGCAACATGATAGATATGGCGGTGGGTATCGTCATCGGGGCCGCTTTCGGCACCGTGGTCAGTTCCCTGGTTGACGACATCATCATGCCGCCCATAGGCATGCTGCTAAGCGGCGTCGACTTTTCCAACCTGGAATGGGTCCTCAAGGCCGCCAAT
>DATGSU010000134.1:0-15330 GCA_035302305.1 Wenzhouxiangella sp.
TTTGCACCAGGGCAAGGTGCGCGACATTTACGCCGTGGATGACGAGCGCCTGCTGATTGTGGCCAGCGACCGCCTGTCGGCCTTTGACGTGGTGCTGCCCGATCCCATTCCCGGCAAGGGTGAAATCCTGACGCGCATTTCGCGCTTCTGGTTTGCCCGGCTGGGCCACCTGACAGACCACCATCTGCTTGATGACGATCTGGCCGATGTTCTGGGTGATGCCGCTGTGGCCGAACAGCTGGCCGGCCGCAGCATGCTGGTCAAGCGGCTCAGGCCCCTGCCTGTGGAAGCCATTGTGCGCGGCTACCTGGCCGGCTCGGGCTGGCGCGACTATCAAAAAACCGGGCAGGTGTGCGGTATCGGCTTGCCGGCCGGGCTGAAACAGGCCCAGGCCCTGCCGCAGCCCGTGTTTACGCCATCGACCAAGGCGGCCGTTGGCGATCATGACGAAAACATTTCCTTTGCCACGATGCAGTCCCTGCTGGGCACTGGCCTGGCCGGACAGGTGCGCGACATCAGCCTGAACATTTATGCCCATGCCGCCGCGCATGCGCAAAAGCGCGGCATGATACTGGCCGACACCAAGTTTGAGTTCGGCCTGGACAGCAGCGACCGGCTGCACCTGATTGACGAGGTGCTCACGCCCGACAGCTCGCGGTTCTGGCCTGCCGACCAGTGGCAAACCGGCATCAGCCCGCCCAGCTTCGACAAGCAGTTTGTACGCGATTACCTGGACACGCTGGACTGGAACAAGCAGGCGCCCGGCCCGCGCCTGCCTCACGACATCATTGAACAGACGCGCCTGCGCTATCTGGAAGCCGAAAAAAGACTGCTGTCCGATGCCTGACATTTCACCGCGACCGGTTGCCGCCGGCACCCTGCAGAGCCGGATAACCGGCGGCGTGCTTTTTTTAATGCTGGCGCTGGGTCTGTACGTGCCCAATGCCTTTGATTACGGGCTGGCCGTGCTGGCGCTGCTTGCCGTTGGCTGGCTGGCCGGCGCAGGGCTGAAGCAGCAGCACCGTCTGGCTCCGCTGGAGCGCTTTTTTCTGCTTGCTGTTGTCGTATTCATGGCGGCCTGGTACGCAGCCTGGGCCGCGCACGGTTTTTCCGACGGCGGCCTGTCCATGGCGCTGCGCCTGCCAAAGCTGATTCTGGCCGTGCCCTTCTATTTGTATCTGCGCCGGGTCAGGGGGATTGAAAGCGCCTGGTGGAACGGGCTGGTGGCCGGCGCCATTGGCGCCGGGGTGTATGCGCTGTGGTTCAGCCTGAGCGGCCAGACCGGGCAGTACGGCTGGCGCGTGACGGGGCCAACCAACCCCATCTATTTCGGCGGCCTTGTGCTTGCCTATGCGCTGATGCTGATCCCGCGCCTGGCCGACTCGCGCCAGACATCGCTGGCCCGTGCGCTGGCCGGCATTGCCATCATCATGGCGTTTGTTGCCAATGCGCTGTCCGGCTCGCGCGGTGCCTGGCTGGCCATACCCGCGCTGGCGGCCATTTATATTTTCACCGCCGGCGCGCGCCAGCCGCTGCGCTGGCGGCTGGGCCTGCCCGCCCTGATTGGCGCTCTGAGCCTGGTGGTGCTGCTCAACCCCCTGCTGCCCATGAGCAACCGTTTTGACGAGACGCTGGCCGATCTGAAAGTGATTTCCAGCGGGGAGGACGGTTCCGGCGGTATAGGCATTCGGCTGCAGCTGTGGGAAGTGGCGGGCGAACTGGTAAAACAGCGTCCCTGGAGCGGCAGCGGCCCCGGCAGCTTTGAGCTGGCGCTGGCCGATGAAGCCGCCGAAAATCCCGACAGGACGTACCTGGCCCGCTTTGACCACCCGCACAACCAGTATCTTTCGGCGCTGATTGACGGCGGCCCCGCGCTGCTGGCCTGCCTGCTGGCGCTGCTTGCCGCCCCGGTGCTGCTGGTGTCGCCGCTGAACCGTGACTATTCGCGCCAGTGCCGCTATCTGGCCTGGTGCGCGCTGGCGGCGGGCGTTGTCATTGCTGTCATGGCGCTGTCCGAATCGCTGTTTGAGCGCAACGCCGGGCTGGTGTGGTTTGCGTTTTTGAGCGCGGCAACCACGGCGCTGGCCAATCGCGCGCCAGGTTGATTTGTGCGCGCCTTTCAGCCGGCCGGCACGCTGCGCTGGCCCAGCTGAAGCAGGCAATCGGCGGCCTTGAGGGTGGCCGTTGCAAGGCAGTGACGGCGCTGGCGGCTGACCATGGCACGGCGCGCGTCCCGTGATTCGAGCAGGTTTTTTGCCTGCTCAAAGATCTTGTCCGGCTCAAGGGGGGCGGAATGCACCAGGCCGCTGCGCACAAAGCAGCGAATGCGGCGCGGCTGGTCGTGGCCGCCGGCCGGCACCATGACAACCGGCACCGGGGCCGAAAGCACCTGGGCGGCCAGCATGGTTCCGGCCCCGGTGACGGCAATGTGCGCGTTGCCCAGCAGGGCACCGAGCGCGGCGGTCGGCAGGCTGTCGATAATTTTCACTTCGGGGTGGGACGTGATGCCGCCCCGGTACTGCGGCCCGGTGACAACAACGGACTCTATCCCGCTGTGGCGGGCCAGCCGCGCGGCGGCATCAACCAGTATGTCGGGCACGGGCCGCCCCTGATGCATGTAGCCGCCGCCGCCGGCCACAAAAACGGCATAGGGCCGGTCGGCGCGCGCCAGCATTTCATGCTTTTCAGTCAGCAGCTTTTCAAGCGGCAGATCAACAATGCCGGCAACCAGCCGTATGCGCGTGCGCGGCGAAAACAGGCTGAGCAGTTTTTCGTGAAGCTTCAGCCGCCTGTTGGTCCTTGTATCGACAATAAGGTGCAGGTCGAGCTGGCGCATGTGGTGGGGGCGAAAGGCCTTGAAACGCTTGCCGGGCCGGTCGCTTATCCAGGTTACAGCTGCGCCCTGCCGGCGTGCCTGGCGCATGTGCCTGACCCGGCCGGACGAGTCGAAAACCACCAGCCCCGGGCGCAGTTCGTCAAGCAGCGCTGCAACCTCGCCGACCGCGCGCGCCGGCGTATCGGACACCCGGTGGTAAACAAAACGGCGGTCGAGCTCGACGTCGGCGTTGCGGTGGAGCACAAAGCCGATCCCGGTTTGCGGACTTTCCCTCCGCAGCATGCGAGCCAGGGTCAGGCAGCGGTAGTATTCGCCGCATCCCGACGCGCCGCTGGCAGGCACAAACAGTATGGATGGCGGTTGGCTGGTCATTGCTTTTTCTTTTGGCGGGCGCGCCGCTTGCGGCTCAGATGTTTTTTTGAATAACGGTCGGGCTGGCCCGGCGGCGTACTCTTGAAGCGCCGGTGAACCCAGAAATACTGGGCCGGATCCTGTCGAATGCAGCTTTCAAGGAAGGCATTGTAGCGCGCCAGATCGGAAGCATCATCACCGTTCGCGAAGTTCTCCAGCGGCGGCTCAATGATCACTTCCACACGCCCCGTCTTTCTGTCCCTGAGCGGATACATGGGCAATACCCTGGCGCGACCCATGCGCGCCAGGCCCACAATGCCGGTGGCCGTGGCTGCCGGCTGGTTGAAAAACGGCACAAACAGGGAGCGCTGCGGGCCGAAATCCTGGTCGGGCGCGTACCACAGCACGCCGCCGGCGCGCAGGTGCCTGACCATGCCGCGCAGCTCGTCGCGGCTGAACATGCCGGTGGCATAGCGGCGGCGGCCGGCATTTTGGAACTCTTCCAGTACGCGGTTGCGCTGCGGGCGGTACACGCCCCAGGCCGGCTGACGCTCGCCCACCAGGCGGCCGCCCATCTCCAGTGACGGCGAATGCCCGGTCAGCAGCAGCACGCCCTGCCCTTCATCAACAACGGCCTGCACATGCTCCAGCCCGCGGACGTTTCCAAAGCGCTCATCCAGCCTGCCCGGCCGGCACCAGGCCATGGCGCTGTCGGCCAGCATTTCGGCCAGAAAACGGAAATGGTCCCTGACAATGCGCTTTTGTTCCCGCTGTGCCAGCCCGGGGAAGCACAGCTCGATGTTGCGCTCGGCAATGCGGCGCCGCGAAGGCAGCGCCAGCCGCGCCAGCCCGCCCACCGGCCGCACAAGCGCACGCGCCAGCTGCGGCGGAAGCTGCCCCAACAAGCGCACCGGAACCAGCATCAGCCGGGTCAGAAAGTCTTTCATGCCGGGGGCTCCCTGCGCGCCACCGACGGCCGTGAAAGCGTCATGTTGCCAACTCTGTCATGCAGTAAACTCGTCGCTGTCATGCTGCTCATTTATCGCGTTCTTATTGTACTGACTGCCCCGCTGGCCCTGCTTTGGCTGCGCTGGAAAATACCCGGCCCGGCCCGTCTGCGGGCCCGCTGGCGCGAACGTTTGGGCAGCGTGCCCAAAACCGAAGGCGGCGCGCTGTGGATACATGCGGCGTCGGTGGGCGAAGTCAATGCCGTCGCGCCGCTGGCCGAAGCCCTGTTGCGCAGCTGGCCGCACAGGCAGCTGGTTATCAGCACCATGACCGTTACGGGTCGCGCCGAGGCCGGCAGACGCTTCGGGGATCGCGCCACCCTGGTTTTTGCGCCGCTGGATACACCCGTGGCAGTTTCGCGCTGGCTAAAACGCATCAGGCCGCAGCTGGCCATGGTAGCTGAAACCGAAATCTGGCCGGAGCTTTATATTGGCTGTCAAAAGCGGTCTGTTCCGCTGGTGCTGGTCAATGCCCGCATGACCGAAAAGGCCCTGTCGGGCTATCTGCGCTTTCGCCCGCTGTTTGCGCGCGCGCTGGCGGCGGTGAAGCTGGCTGTTTGCCAAAGCGACAGCGATGCCGGCCGCTTTGTCCGGCTGGGCCTGGACAGTGACAAATGCATTGTTGCCGGCAACCTCAAGTTCGATTTGTCGGTGCCCGGCAACGTTGGTGAAAAAGCACGTATCTGGCGCCGGCAGTGGGGCGAGCGGCCAGCGTGGGTGGCCGGCAGCACGCGCCCGGGTGAAGAGGAGATTCTGCTGGCGGCGCACAGGCTGCTGTGCCGCCGGAAACCCGACGCCCTGCTGGTGCTCGCGCCCCGCCATCCAGAACGCTGCGGGCAAATTGAGGACCTGATTGAGCGGGGCGGCCTGGCCTGGCAAACCCTGGGTGAGGACATTGATGACGCAACCAGCGTGGTTCTGGTTGATCGCATTGGCGTTTTGCTGCCCTGCTACGCGGCGGCGCCGGCAGCCTTTGTGGGCGGCAGCCTGGTTGATATCGGCGGGCACAACCTGCTGGAGCCGGCGGCTCTGGGCAAGGCCGTGATTGCCGGGCCCTGTTTGCACCAGCAGGAAGAGGCCGCGCACGCCCTGCGGGCGGGCGGCGCCCTGGTTACGGTGGAAACTCCGCAAGACGTTGCCGATGCCGTTCTGTCATTGTGGACCGACCCGGAGCACGCCCTGGCGCTTGGCCGCAGCGCGCTGTCGGTGGTGGCCGAAGGGCGCGGCAGCCTGCGCCGCACCCTTGGCCTGCTCAGGCCTTTTGTTGAAAAGCCAGGCGGTCAGCCGGGCTGATTGACCAAAAACTGGTTGATCCACACCAGATCATCTTCATCCAGAACGCCGGCGGACTGGCGCAGCAGCAAGTGGTTGAGCACCAGCTGGTGGCGGGCGTCGGAATAGTCTCTCTCGGCCTGGAATGCGCGCTGTTCCGCTTCGAGCACGTCGACAATGGTGCGCGTGCCCACGTCGAAGCCGGCATTGGTGGCTTCCTGGGCGCTGCGGGCCGACACCAGTGCCTGGCGACGGGCTTCCACTTCCTGGATGCCGGCAATGATGGCGCGATAGGCCGTTTCGGTCTGGCGCGTCAGGGCTCTTTCAATCTGCGCCAGGCCCGCATCGGTGGCGCGCAGGTTGTAGCCGGCCTGCCTGCGGCGCGACTGCACCGCAAAACCGGAAAAGATGGGCACGTTGAGCTGCAGCCCGACATCCCAGCCGCGGTTGATCATGGTGGCTGACAGAATCGGCTCCTGTGTAATGGGATCGCGACCCACCCATTTGTTGTTTTTGGAGTTGGTGTAGCCGGCGCTCAGGTCCAGCGTGGGCAGATGACCGGCACGGGCAATGCGCAGATCGGCCTCGGCCACATCGAGCTGGCTTCTTTGCTGCAGCACTTTGGGGTTGAAGTCCAGCGCCAGCTTGACCCATTCCTCAACGCTGGACGGATCAGGCGAGTCCAGCGGTACGTCGGCGGTCAGGCGGGCAAAGTTTTCGAACCAGGTGCCGGTAATTTCGCGCAGCGCCTCGCGGGCATCCTCTTCCAGGTTTTCGGCCACGATAACCCGGGCGCGCGAGGCGTCATACACAGCGCGCGCCTCGTGCACATCGGTTACGGCGGCAAGGCCCACCTCATAGCGCTGCTCGGCCTGCTCGAACTGGCGCTTGAGCGCGGCTTCCTCGGCGCGCGCAAAGCGCACCGAGTCCAGCGCGGTCAGCACGTCGAAATAGCGTTCGGTGACGCGCAACAGAAAATCCTGCCACGCTTCACGATAGGCGCCTTCGGCCACGCTCAGCTCGGCGCGGCCGCGCTCCAGCTGGCCATAGTTGGCGTCGTCATAAATGCTTTGGCGAAGCTGCAGGCCCCAGTTTTCGGTGTCGGTGTCCTGCGAGCCCAGCTTGTTTCCCGCCACTTTGGTGCGGCTGGAGCCGCGGTTCATGCCCGCTGAACCGCTGACCGTCGGCAGCAGGCTGCTGCGCGCAATGTCCGGGATTTCACCGGCGGCCTTGAGGCGCTGCTCGGCGGCACGGATTTCCGCATCGTGGCTTTGCGCCAGCTCGTAGACGCCGATCAGGTCGACCGCCTGGGCATTGGCAAACAGCCCCAGGCCAATTGCCAGGGACAAAATATATTTCTTGGGTTTAATCATGCTATCTCCGGCCGGGAGGACGTGAGTCAAAATACGAAACGGGGCGGATCTTCGGCGCCTATGAGGCGCGGCAAGTCGGTATCGAACAGGCTTTTTTCCTGCCACTCGTCCTGGTCAAGCCGCGTTCTGAGAACGGCTTCCATGCTGGGGCTGTAGCCGTGCACGCCAAACAGGCGGCCGCCGGGCGACAGCCAGCGGGCAAACCGCGGCGACAGTTCGGCCATTGACCCGGTAACAACAACGGCATCGAATGTCTCGCCAGGCTCAAATTCACCCAGAACATCGCCTTGTCTAACCTCTACATTGGCGATATCGAGCTGCTCAAAACGGCCGCGCGCCTGCTCAACCAGGTCTTCGAAAATTTCGACAGTGAGCACGGTGGCCCCCAGGTTTGCCAGACAGGCAGCGATAAAGCCCGAGCCGGTGCCGATTTCTAGCACGCGCTCGCCCGGCTGTATGGCCAGCGCCTGCAACATGCGGCCCTCTTCAACCGGTTTCATCATGACCTGGTCGTGACCAACGGGAATGCGCACGTCGGAAAAGGCCAGCCGGCGGTATTCGGGCTGTACAAAATCCTCGCGCGGCACGCTGCGCAGCGTTCTGAGCACATCTTCATCAACAACGTTCCATGGGCGAACCTGCTGTTCGACCATGTTGAATCGCGCCTGTTCCATACTTGTCGACATGTTAGTTCCAGACATACTTGATTGAGTCCGGGCGCTATTGTACCCGCTTGGCCTGCTTTAAAACCGTGTCATCAGTCATGGATGCGCCCTGTCAAACCACCCGCGACACCGGCAATTAGGGATTACTAATATACACCATCTGCGCTGCACGTTGTCTACAATGTGCGATGGTGCAACCGACTGCAAGACAGCTCAAACCATGATTGACTCCGTCTACAACCCGCTGAGCTACGCTGACCGGCTGGATCAGCGATCGCTCGACGACGTGGAAATGGTGGTGGTACACGCCACCGAGCTGCCTGACCTGGCAACCGCGCGCGAGTACGGCGAGCGCGTTCGCTATGAAAAATCGGGCACCGGCGACAGTGGTCATTTTTACATTGACCGCGACGGAACGGTGCAGATGTGGGTGGCGCCCGACAGGGTGGCCCACCACGTGCGCGGGCACAATGCCCGGTCCATAGGCATAGAACTGGTCAATCGCGGCCGCTGGCCCAACTGGCTCGACAGCCGCCAGCAAAGCTGGCAGGAAGGCTATGAGTCGCAGCAGATCGAGGCGCTGGTCATGCTGGTTCACAAACTCAGGCTGGAGCTGCCCGGGCTGCGCTTTATCGCCGGCCACGACGAGCTCGATACCGGCCTGGTCAGCGCCACCGACAACCCGGCCGTCAAGATCCGGCGCAAGGTCGATCCCGGCCCGGAGTTTCCGTGGGCCGAGGTGGAAGCCTCGCTGGGTCTGGAAAGAATCGGCACCCGCATTGGCTGAAACTGCCGGCAGCGCCGGCTATTTCCCAAGCGCGGCGCCGGCCACCTCCTGAAGGTCAACTGACAAATCCGGCTTTGCCATCAGTTTTTCCAGCTCATTGCGCATCAGGGCCGCGCGGCTGTCATCGCGGCTTCTCCAATGGTTGAAGCAGGCGGCCAGGCGCGCAGCGATTTGCGGATTGATGTCATCAAGACGGGCCAGGGCATCGCCAACCAGCCGGTAACCGGCGCCATCGGCGCGATGAAAGGCCACCGGATTGTTCATGGCCAGCGTGCCCAGCAGCGCGCGCACCCGGTTGGGGTTGCCGAGCCTGAATGCGGGGTGCCGCATCAGCCGGGCAACGCGATCTGTTGCCGCGGCATGCGGGCGCGCTGCCTGCACGGCAAACCACTTGTCCATGACCAGCGAATTGTCGCCGTGGCGCTGCTCAAAATCATCAAGGGCGTCGTCAGCCCCGTCCAGGCCGTGATGCACGAGCATCTGCAGCGCGGCCAGCCGGTCGGTCATGTTGTCGGCCTGGTTAAAATGGCTTTTGACAAGCTCTTCGGCGCGACGGCTGCCGCCAGCCGCCAGCATGTCCAGCAGACGGTTGTGCAGCCGTCGACGGGCCGCATCGGCGCCATCCGGCGACCATTGGCCCTGTGGGGCCAGCTGTTTGCAGCGGGCCAGCAACAGCGACTCCAGCTGCCCGGCCACGAGCGCCTGAAACGCTGAGCGGGTCGAGGCAACCGCCTCAACATCGGCCTTTCCCAGGCTGTGCACAAGCTCGCCAACAGAAGGCAGGGCCAGCAGCTCGGCCGCCAGCGCGCGGTCTTCATCGGCGCCCTCAACAATGGTTTTGAACACGTTGAGCAACAGCCCGGAATGGTCTTCCTGACGTTTTTCAACCGCGGCCTCAAGCACGCGAAAAGCCAGCCGGCGCACGGCAAACCAGCGGCTGAACGGATCGGGATCAAAAGCGGCCAGGCGGGCCAGCTGTGCCGAATCAAGCTCAAGATCCAGCCGCACCGGCGCCGAGAAGTTTCGCAGCAGGGACGGCAGCGCATCATCGGGCAGGCCGCTGAAGCGGTATTCGGCTTCGGGTTCATCAAGCACCAGCAGCCGGGTATCGGGCCCCGGCTCCGCCTCGCCGGCCAGCGTCACCGGCAGGGGCCGGTTTTCGGCGTCCAGAAAACCAATGCTGACCGGGATGACCAGCGGGCCCAGATTGCGGTTGGCCGGGTGATCGGGCAGCTTTTGCCGCAAGGTTAAAACCAGCTCGTTGCGCTCACTGTCCCAGCCTGTGGAGGCTTTTACAACGGGCGTGCCAACCTGACGGTACCAGCGCTCAAACTGATCCATTTCGACCTGGTTGGCAGCGGCCATGGCGCGGCGGAAATCATCGCAGGTCACCGCCTGGCCGTCGTGGCGGGAAAAGTACAAATCCAGCCCGCGCCGAAAGCCGTCGCGCCCCAAAAGGGTTTCGTACATGCGCACCACCTCGGCGCCCTTTTCATACACGGTCAGAGTGTAGAAGTTGTTGATTTCCACGTATTGTTCGGGCCGCACGGGGTGAGCCATGGGCCCGGCGTCTTCGGGAAACTGATTGGCCATCAGCGCGGCCACATCGTGAATGCGCCGCACCGCCCGGGCGTTGTGGTCGGCGCTGAATTCCTGCTCGCGAAACACCGTCAGCCCCTCCTTGAGGGTGAGCTGGAACCAGTCGCGGCAGGTGACGCGGTTGCCGGTCCAGTTGTGAAAGTATTCGTGGCCGATGACGCGCTCGACGTCAACGTGGTCGTCGTCGGTGGCCGTGCCCCGGTCGGCCAGCACGTAGCGGGCATTGAAGACATTGAGGCTCTTGTTTTCCATGGCGCCCATGTTGAAATCATGGGTGGCCACCACGTGGTACACATCCAGGTCGTATTCCAGCCCGAAGCGCTGTTCGTCCCAGGCCATGGCCCGCTTGAGGCTTTTTACAGCGTGCTACAGGCGGCCGATGTTTTCGCGCTCCGAATAGAACTTGAGCGCCACCTTGCGGCCGGATGCGGTGGTGAAGCTGTCGGTCAGTTCGCCAAGATCGCCGGCAACGACGGCAAACAGGTAGGACGGCTTGGGGAAAGGGTCGTCCCACAGCGCGAAATGACGGCCGCCATCCAGCTCGCCCGATTCCACCAGATTGCCGTTGGACAGCAAAACCGGAAACCGGCGCCGGTCGCCCTCGAGCCGTACCCGATAGCGGGCCATGACGTCGGGGCGGTCGGGAAACCAGGTGATTTTTCTGAAGCCCTCGGCTTCGCACTGGCTCAGAATCATGGCGCCGGAGCGGTACAGGCCTTCCAGGGCGGTGTTGCCAGCGGGGCTGATCGTTACCTCGATGGCGATTTCCGCCTGCTCGGGCACGCCGTCCACGCGCAGGGTCTTGTTGCCGGGCTGCACGGTGTAATCAGCTGGGCGGCCGTTGACTTCAACCCGGTGCGTGGTCAGGCCGGCGCCGTCAAGCAGCAGGGGTTCGCCGGGGCCGGCCGGGTTGCGGCGCACGCTCAGGCGCGAGCGCACGCGCGTGCTGCGCATGTCAAGTTCAAGATCCAGGCTCACCCTGTCGACCAGCCAGGCCGGCGGGCGATAATCCTTGCGAAAAACGGGTGAGGGAATCTGGCGGGCTGGTAACGGCATGAGTTCAACCTCGTCTGGCGGTGCGTTAAGATGGGTGCACCATGATCAAGTCAACACTGGGTTCTGCCGATCTTGCCGAAGCCTGGGCAAGCATTGAACCACTGATAGAAAAAACGCCCGTGATGACGTCCGGACACCTGGATGAAATGACGGGCGCACAGCTTTTTTTCAAGTGCGAACACCTGCAAACCACCGGCTCGTTCAAGATGCGCGGCGCCACCCACGCTGTGGGCCTGCTGCCGGACAGCTGCCCTGGCGTGGCCACCCATTCATCCGGCAACCACGGTGCCGCGCTGGCCTGCGCGGCCGCGCGCCGCAATTTGCGCGCCGAGATTGTGGTGCCCGAAAACGCCGGGGCCGCCAAGCTGGCCAACATTCACCGCCACGGCGCGCGGGTTCATTTTTGCCGGCCGGATCAGTCAAGTCGCGAGGCTGCGCTGAACGAGCTGGCCCGGCAGGGGCTTGAAACCATTCCGCCCTACGACGACGACCGCATCATTGCCGGCCAGGGCAGCGCCGCACTGGAGATGTTCGCCCAGATTGATGGACTGGACGCCCTGGTGGTGCCGGTGGGCGGCGGCGGACTTATTTCCGGCTGCGCCCTGGCGGCCCAAATGACAAAAACACCGCCCCAGGTCATTGGTGTAGAGCCTCTTGGGGCCGACGACACTGTCCGCTCGCTGGCCCAGGGCAAACGGGTGGACAGCAGTGATCATCACCCGGATACGGTGGCCGACGGCTTGAACGCGCTGATAGGAAAACGAAATTTCCAGCTTGTCAGCGAGCTGGTTGAGCGCGTTGTCACCGTCAGCGATGAGCAGATCATGGCGGCTGCGCTGGCCATTTGGCGCGAGCTCAAGCAGGTGGCCGAACCGTCCGGCGCAACGGCCCTGGCTGGCGTGCTCGCCAATCCGAGTATCTTTGCCGGCCGGCGGGTGGGCGTCATCATCAGCGGCGGCAATATCGACCCCGGCACCTATGTGGCGGCCCTGAAAGCCCACGGGCGCGAATAGCACCGCTCACGCACTCCAAGCTGTTATGCTGTCCGGCCAGTTACAAATTTGAAGGGGTTTCCGGTTGCTATGGAACTATGGCTACTGAGACATGCCCGTGCGCGTGCTGCCACGCCCGAGCAGGACGATATCGAACGGCCGCTGGCTGAATCCGGACGCAACATGGCCAGTCAGCTGGGCCGCTGGATTGCATCATCCGGGCGCAGCGTTCCGTCAACCATTCTGGTATCGCCTGCAACCCGAACCCGCGAAACCGCCGAGCGGGTGCTGGCAGACCAGGCCTCTGCCGAGCCCGTTGTTGAGGAGGCGCTGTGGGAAGCACTGGAAGAGGATCTGATTGGCCTGATCAAGGCTCACCAGGACCGGGAGTCACTGATGATTATTGGCCACAACCCCGGGCTGGAATGGCTGGTTCAGTGGCTGACGGGCGAACGGCCGCGGCTGGGCGTAAAGCCCGGCACGCTGGTTGTCATCGAGGCCGACATGCCGCCCGAATGCGGCCGCGGAAAAATTGTCGAACTGGTTCAGGAAAGCGACTTGACGTAAATTTCGGCCAGCCTGACCAGCCCCCGCTCGTCGTTTTCGTCAAAGCGGTCCAGGCTGGGGCTGTCAATATCCAGCACGCCTATCACCCGATCGCCGTCAATCAGCGGCACAACAATTTCCGAGCGCGAGGCCGAATCGCACACCACGTGGCCCTCAAACCTGTCAACGTCGGGCACGCGAATGGTTTTACGCTTTTGCGCGGCTGTTCCACACACCCCCTTGCCCAGCTGCAGCCGCACGCAGGCCGGCAGCCCCTGAAAGGGCCCGACCACCAGCTCGCCGTCTTCCATAAAATAAAATCCGGCCCAGTTGATATCGGGCAGGGCCTGGTAAATCAGCGCGCTGAGATTGGCCGCATTGGCCACGGCGTGGCGCTCCCCTTCCAGCAGCGATTCGGCCTGCGCCGCAAGCTCTTCATAGTTGACTGTGTTCATGGATTGGATTCCTGGCAATTGCCTGGTTCAAGTATAAGGGCGGTCGGCACGACCGGCCGTCATGAATTTTCAACAAGCCGGGCACGCAGGCCGGCCACCTGCGCCTGCAGCGCTTCGCGCCCGCGGTGGCGTCCGTTTTCAACCTGCTGCCGGCCGGCAACATAAACCTGGTCGATCATGCCGGGCGCATGGGCAAACACAAAGCTGTCGAGCTGCTCGGCCGGCGGCAGCCGGTTGAGCAGGTGATGGCTGTCGTTGAGAACCACAAAATCGGCCCGCTTGCCAACGTCCAGCGCCCCGGCCGGCTGATCCAGCGCCGCGGCGCCGCACAGCGCAGTGTGCTGCCACAACCCGGTGGCCAGATAGTCGCCTTCTCTGCCCAGCACGTTGCGCCGGTTCAGGCGCAGACGCTGGCCCCATTCGAGCAGGCGCAGTTCTTCGGCGGCCGACACCGCCAGGTTGCTGTCGGAGCCCACGGCAATGCGGCCGCCGGCTTCCATGTACTCTTCCACCGGGAAAAGGCCGTCGCCCAGATCGGCTTCGGTGGTTGGGCAAATACCGACAGCAACATCACGCTCGGCCAGGGCTCGCCATTCGGCGTCGCTGGCGTGCGTGGCGTGAATCAGGCACCAGCGCCCGTCAACGTCAACATTGTCCAAAAGCCACTCGATGGGACGACGGTCATGAGCCTGCAGGCAGGCCTCGACTTCGGCCGGCTGTTCGGAGATATGAATGTGAACGGGGCCCTGCCCAACGGCAGCGAGCATGTCGGGCAGGTCGCGGGCATCGACCGCGCGCAGCGAATGGGGGGCCACGCCCACGCCAAGCAGGGTGCTGCGCAAATCCTTCTTTCTGTTTTCGAGCCGGCCGACCACATCGGCCAGCTCATCCAGCGACAGGTCGAACATTTGCTGATGCTCGCCCAGCGGCTGGCGCCCGAAGCCGGCATGGCGGTACCACACCGGCAGCATGGTGACGGCGCTGCCGGCCTGCAGGGCGGCATCGACCACCAGGTCGGCGGTGTCGTGCGGCGCAAGCCCGCCCAGCCGGTGCGGATAGTGGAATTCGCCGCTGGTCGTATAGCCGCCCTCGACCAGCTCCATGAAAGCCAGCGCCGACAGTTTTTTAAAGCCGTCGGCATCCAGGGTGGACACCGCCTGGTACATGCGCTCGCGCCAGCTCCAGAAGCTGTCCTTGCGGCTGGCCACAAAGCCGGTCAGGCCGGCAATGAGGCGCTGATGAATATGCGAGTGCACATTGACCATGCCCGGGATAACAGCGCCGGACAGCGCCTGGCTGTTCTGCTGGCGGCCGGGCCGAATGTCGGCAATCATGCCGTCGCCATCCACCGACAGGGTGATGTCGCTGCGCCAGCCCTGGGGCAGCAGCACGTGGGAACAATAAAATTCAGTCTTGTTCATGGCGACCAGTTCTGCAAACACTCCACAATCTGTTCAAGTACTTTGATGACGGGCCCGGCCCTGTCTTCATCCCAGAGCTGCGGGTCGTCCTCGTGCATGTAGCTGCGCTGCGCAATTTCGATTTGCAGGGCATGAACACCTTCTTCGGGGCGTCCGTAGTTACGGGTGTTGTAGCCGCCCTTGAAGCGGCCGTCAACCACGCTGGTCAGACCCGGTGCCGAGGCAATGATGCGGCTGACTTTTTCGCGCAGCGCAGGCGCGCAGCTGCGCCCTTCCCAGGTGCCCAGGTTGAGGTCGGGCAGCTGGCCGTCAAACAGCCGCGGAATGCGGCTTCTGATGGAGTGGGCATCGAGCAGCACGGCGTGCCCGTGGCGCTCGCGCACCTCGTTGAGCAGTGTCTCGAGCCTGCTGTGGTAGGGGTCCCAGTATTGCCGAACGCGCTCGGCGATCTCGTCATCCCCGGGCGGCTCGCTCAAATAAACAGCCTCTCCGGAAAAGGTCTGGACAGGCACCAGCCCGGTGGTGGCGCCGGCATACAGCGGCCGGTCGTCGCGCCCGCGGTTCAGATCGACATGAAACCTGGAGACCTGCGCCACCAGCAGCGAGGCGCCCCGCTCTCTTGCAAATTCAACCAGCCTGTCCACATGCCAGTCGGTGTCGGGCAGGGTTTGGGCGTGGGGCGTCAGCCGCTGCGCCAGCTCGGGTGAAACAACCGTGCCGGCATGCGGCACATTGACGACCAGCGGGGTGGTCCCGGGGTGATATTTGTACAGCATGGCGACATTGTAGCGCCGGACAAAACAAAAGGGCCCGGCAATGGCCGGGCCCACTGTTTTATGGTGCAGGCTGAGCGGTGATCACGGACATGCAGGCGATACGTTGTCCAGATCATCCTTGCTCAGGCCAATGGCCGTGAATACTCCAACCGGCGTTCCCGACTTGGTCGTGAACTCACAGGTAAATTCACCGG
>DATGSU010000135.1:0-23486 GCA_035302305.1 Wenzhouxiangella sp.
TTTGCATGTTTCGCATGTTTATGGGGCGCTGAAATCAATCGGTCCGTTTATGGTCTTATCATGCATGAGAGCGAACGCCCTGTTGCATCTTGCTGCGGTTTGCGTCATATTTTGTGTTAAAACCCTGGAGCAAAAGATGAGGATCACCATGAAACGTGTTGCCATTCCCGTTCTGGCTCTTGGACTTCTTGCCGCGTGTGCCTCCAAGCCACCGGTGCCCGAGGATCAGCTTGCCGTGGCTCGCAATGCCATCGACTATGCCGTTGACATGGGCGCGCGTGACAGCGCTCCGCGGGAGCTTGAACAGGCCCGCAAGCATTTGGCCGAGGCCGAAAGAGCCGTTGAGCAGGGGGAGAATGAAATTGCCCGCCAGCTGGCCCTGGAGTCCGAAAAAATAGCCCGGCTGGCCGATTTGCGCTCGCGCAGCGCGCACAGTGAACGACAGGTTCGTGAGCTGGAAAACACAGTGGAAGCACTGCGTGAAGAAATTGCCGGCCCGCAGGGAGAATCATCATGAAAAGAAGACATTATCTTGTTCCAGCTTTGATATTTTCCGGTTTGGTTCTTGCCTCCTGCGCCACCACCCAGCTTGAGCTGAAGGAAGTGGATCGCGCCGAAGCGGCTGTTGAGGCAGTGGTTTCGGACGCATCGGTGCGCAAGTACGCGCAAGCCGAACTGCGCGAGGCTGAGGCGCTTTTGGAACAAACGCGGGAGCGCCAAAAGGCAGGCGCCGACAGGCCGGAGCTGCTGCATTTGGCCCAGTTGACCGAAACCCAGGCCGATATTGCCCGTGAAAGGGCCAGGTTCAAGGCGCTTGAAAGTCGCGTTGAAGAGCTGAGCAGCCAGCGCGAGGTGTTGCGCGCTGAGGCACGCGCCAAGCGGGCAGAACAGGCTGCGGCCCAGGCGGATGCTCGTCGCCAGGAAGAAGAGGCCCGGCGCGCCAGGGCGGAGCAGCAGGCCGCCGAAGAGGCCTATCAGCGGGAAATGGCCCAGCAACAGGCGCTGGCCGATCGTGAAGAGCGCATGGCAGCCGAGCTGAGGCTCAGGGAAATGGAGCTTGAGGCCGAACGCATGCGCGAAGAAGCCGAACGGCTGCAGCAGCAGATTGCAGAGCTGGAAGCGCGGCCAACCGACCGCGGGCTGGTGCTGACCCTGGGCAGCGACGTTCTGTTTGACTTCGACAAGTACGACTTGCGCGAAGGCGCCATGCGCACCATGGACAGAATCGCCGAGTTTCTCAATGAATATGAAGATCGCAAACTGCTGATTGAAGGCTTTACCGATTCAACCGGCACGCGCGACTACAACATGCAGCTGTCGGAACAGCGCGCTGATTCGGTGCGCAAGGCTCTGGTTGAGAGGGGTGTGAGCGAAAGCAGAATCAGCACCACCGGCTACGGGCCGGATTACCCTGTTGCAGACAACAGCACCGAATCCGGGCGTCAGCTCAATCGCAGGGTGGAAGTCATCATTTCCGATGATGAAGAGGACGTGCCGGATCGCACAGCTGATGACCAGTAGTGCTGCAGGTGGCCGGTCGCCGTGCGCGCGCCGGCCACTTTCCGGGCATTGACGGGGAGAATCGGGTGGCGGCCTCATGAAATGCCCGTGTGGCTTCACGGTGGCCGCCTCCTGCTTCTGTTTGAGCCTTTGACAACAACAAAAACAACAGGGCGTGTCATCTTGAGTGATCCCTGCAGCAGCACCGCTGGCGGAAACCTTCCTTGCTGACCTCCTTGCGGCAAAACCTTGAGTGGATTCTGTTTGCAACCATTGTGCTGGTTGCAACGGTTTTGCTTGTCTGGGGTGTGCTGGTTCAGTGGGACGAGATTGTCGACCGGCACCAGCTCAGGCAGCGGGCCCAGCTGAGCACCATATCCATTGCTGTTCACAGCGTTTTCAGCGGACAGGAAACAGTGCTCTCGCTGCTTTCTGACCAGCTTCTTGTGCACCATCATTTCGGGCAGGAAGACGCCATCAGGGTGCTGCTTGACAGCATGCTCGAAATCAACAAAAACGCGGCAGGCTACGGGATGGTCGATGGCGAGGGACGAATCCTCATGATGGACCTTAGGCCCGGGTTCAGGGAGATTCCCGGGCTTGAAAACCGCCTGGTTGAAAAGGCGGCCTGCGATGAAACCGGAACCGGCTCAACCATTGCCGTTGGAGAATCGTTTCGGGTTGAACAAACAGGCGACTGGATAATACCGATGTGCAAAGCCGTTGCTGACGAGCCGGGCCAGGCGGGCGGGCGCCATATGGTTGGCGCACTTGTCCACGGCGAGGCCAACAGCTTTTTTGACGATGTTGCGGTTCTTGGACGCACCAACGTCATCCAGGTGCTGCACGAAAAATCCCTGAGGCCCATTCTGTGGGCCAGTTCCGGACACGTGCCGGAAGACTATCTGGCGCGCCCGGTTCCTGACAACACCTACAAGAGCGCCGTGGCGTCGGCTGAAAAGACAAGCGGCAAAACGCTGGATGAAATTCGCGCCAGCAGCCGGCCTTTTCCGTATCAAACGGATGCCGGGCTTGGCTATCAGTACGGGATGGCCGGCTATGACAGTCGCTACGGGTTTTGGGTGCTGACGCAAACAGCCAGAAAGGAGCTGCTTGGCGAACTGCGTCAGATCGGTCTGATTTACACGTCCATTTACCTGGTTGCCCTGTCCGGCATTCTTGCAGTGCTTGTGGTTATTGCCCGCGCTGAACGCCGGCGCCGGTCAGACCTTGAATATCAGGCGCGCCATGATTTGCTGACCGGCCTGCCAAGCAGGCAGCATTTGATGACGGAGTTTTTGCACATGTACGGCAGGCATGGAAAAAACATGTCGCTGCTGTTTGTCGACCTGGACAATTTCAAATCCATCAATGACGGTTTTGGCTATGCGTACGGGGATCTTCTCTTGAAGCAGGTGGGCCAGCGCCTGCAGGCGGCAATTTCCGCTCAGGACCGGGTGGCAAGGGTTGGCGGCGACGAGTTTGCGGTGCTTGTTCCGGAATCACAACAAGCCGCGCTCAAGCAGCGCTGCCGGGCAATACACGCTGAGCTGACCCGCCCCTACATGATCAACGGCCTGCGGTTCGAAACAGGCTGCAGCATTGGCATTGCGCGCATGCAGGAGGCCGGCCCGACATTCAATGAAGCACTAAGAGCGGGTGACATTGCCATGTATGCCGCCAAGCGCCGGCGAGTCATGACCGCGGTGTTTCGGCCTGCAATGGGCCGCAACTATCTGGAGAATATTCATATTGAGCAAAGCCTGAGGGCGGCGATAAAAAAAGAGCGGATACGGGTTGTTTATCAGCCCCTGGTGGATTCTGAAGAGCGGATTGTTTCTGTCGAAGCGCTGGCGCGCTGGGAGGATGAAGAGCTGGGTGAAATTCCGCCGCAGAAGTTTGTCAGCGTGGCCGAGAGAGCCGGGCTGATAGGTCATTTGGGCGAATACATTATTGACCGCTGCCTGCGCGACGCTCGAAAAATTGAACAGACCCTGAAGAGCGGGCTGGGTCTGTCAATCAATGCCTCACCAAGGCAGTTTCAAAATGATCGTTTTGCCAGGATGCTGGTCAAGCGGGTTTCAGAGGCCGGGCTGCAGTTCGTGAAGCCGTCGCTGGAAATTACCGAAAGCCTGTTTATGGGGAACAGTGCATCCATAAGAAATGACCTCAAGGCCATTCGTGCCGCAGGAATTCGGGTTTCGCTGGACGATTTCGGAACCGGCTATTCCTCGCTGAGCATGCTGCTTCAGCTGCCGATAGACGAGCTAAAGATAGACAAGCGCTTTATCGACCAGATGAGCGCCAGCGGGGGGTCGAGGGCGCTTGTGGAAGGGATTATCGCGATTGGCCATCAGCACGGCCTCAAGGTGGTGGCGGAAGGCATTGAAAATCGAGCAAAATTTGATTTGCTGCGCGGCGCCGGCTGCGATGTTTTCCAGGGCTTTCTGTTTGCGCGCCCCAAAAGCCTGGACGATTTGCTTGCGGCCCTTGGTTCAGCCGCTTGAGCAAGGTCGCCAGCTCAGGGCTGGACACTTCGCCGCAATTTTGGGTGCATTGAGCGTTTCAAGGCGGTATAATTTCGCACCTGCATAGAGTTGACAGTGCCGATGTAGCTCAGCTGGCAGAGCATCGCATTCGTAATGCGGAGGTCGGGGGTTCGAATCCCTCCATCGGCACCATGAAATCAATGGCTTGCGTCGTATTGGGGGAAGCGGCCCACGGGCACCTGGCATCAGCTTGCCAATTGCGTATCAATGTGGACCGTGCTGGCCGGTTTTCACGAGTATCGCCTGGATACCGGAAGCTCTTTCAGAACAGCCTTTTCAGCACAGCCAGGCGAGGTGGTCTCAGCCTGTGGTTGTATTGGGTCTTGTGGCCACGGCAGAGGTTGAATCTTTGGTGTCCGGATACTGTCTGCCAGTGATGAACCGGGTGGGTGGCTGCGGCGTGTCCGGAGCCTTGCTATTCGCTCAGGCTGGGTGTGGCCAGTCCCTTTTGACTGGAATACCAGGCTGCCAGGTCTTCAATGTCCTGGTCGCTCAGGTCGCCTGCAAAGCCGTTCATGACGGCGTTGACCCGTTCACCCGAGCGGTAATCCTTTAGTGCATGAATCAGATAGTCGGCATATTGCCCGGCCAGGATGGGTGTTTGATCATCCACGGCAAGGTTGCCGTCTTCACCGTGGCAGGCCTGGCAAACCTTGGACTTTTCCAGGCCGCGGCCCTTGTCGCCCGCTGCGGTTGCCGCAGTACTCAGCGTGCCGATGAAAAATGCAAGCAGTATGGTTCTGGACAGGCTCATGATTCATCTCCCTTGTGAACCGTAACGAAATAGGACGCAATATCGCGGATGTCCTGGTCGGTGAGCGTATTGGCCTGTGCATGCATGGTGGGGTGCTTGCGGTCGCCGCGCTGGTAGGCCTGCAGCGAGGAGATCAAATAGCCTTCTGTCTGGCCGCCCAGCTTGGGTACGGAATAGGTTGGATAGACGTTCTTCTGGTGCGGAACGCCGTGGCAGCCAAAGCAGGTGTAGGCGATGATGCGGCCTCTTTCAGGGTCGCCTTCATTTTGTGCAAATACAGCCTGGCTGAGCATGACGATGAAGAAAACTGACAGTATGCGCTTGGTCATGAAAGCTCGCCGGTTATTGGGTAAGTGACGATTTGCATTATACCTGCCTTGCCGGGCAGCACAAACCCGGCAAGGCAGTGTTTGGGGGTTGTTTTCAGTCAAGCGGTTCAAACAGCAGCTCCCAAGGCTCCTGGAGGCTGCCCCTGTTCCATTTTCCGCGCAGGCTGTAGTCGTGGCCGGCCTCGACAGTCAGGTCGATGTCCACAAGCTCGTTGCGTCGCACCAGGCGCTGCGCAAATGCAGGCCGCGTGTACTGGGCGGGAATATCGACCGTAAGCGTGTAGTCGCCCGGCTCCAGCGTCAGCATAGTGCGTGGCGCGATGTTCTTGCCGTCAAGCCCGACAAAAGTGACTTCAAAAATGTCCTGAACCGGGTTGATTGGGCCGTTGATGATGCGGGCCTTTTCGGTTCCGGAGTCGGCACCGGCGAGACCGCACAGTAAAAACGCGCAGACAGTGAGTATCAGTCCGTAGGTTCGCATTGTTTCCTCCTGCATATTGGCATTGCCCCTTCTGTCAAGCCTAGCATACCGTGCTGCGGCAGGTTTTCGGTTTTCCGGGCTGCTTGTGAACCGCCGCAATCACGTACAATACGCCCCTGTTCAACAACCCGTGACTACAGCCAATGCCCAAGCGCGCACTTGATCCTTTTGACCTGTATGAAATTGATGACCTTCTGAGCGATGAGGAGCGCATGATTCGCGACTCCGTGGCCCGCTTTGTTGACGAAAAGGCCTTGCCGCTCATCCCCGAATGCTTTGAGAAAGGGCGCTTCCCCGACGAGCTGATACCTGAAATTGCCGAGCTGGGCCTGCTGGGCTCCAGTCTTGAAGGCTACGGCTGTGCCGGCCTCAATTCTGTCAGCTACGGGCTGATCTGCCAGGAGCTTGAGCGCGGTGATTCGGGGCTGCGCAGCTTTGTGTCGGTGCAGTCGTCGCTGTGCATGTTCCCCATTCATGCCTTTGGCTCAGAAGAGCAAAAACAGCGCTGGCTGCCCAAAATGGCTGCCGGTGAGGTTATCGGCTGTTTCGGGCTGACCGAGCCGCATGGCGGCTCGGACCCATCCAACATGAAAACCCGTGCCCGCCGCGACGGTGATGACTGGATCATCAACGGCGCCAAGATGTGGATCACCAACGGCAGCATTGCCGATATTGCCATTGTGTGGGCGGTGACCGATGACGGGGTGCAGGGATTTATTGTTGAAAAGGACTTTGACGGCTACAGCGCCAGCGACATCAATTTCAAGATGTCGCTGCGCGCCTCGACCACGTCGGAACTCTATTTTGACAATGTGCGCGTGCCCGAGGCCAACCGCCTGCCCGGAGTCAAGGGGCTGAGAGGCCCGCTGACCTGCCTGAGCCAGGCGCGCTACGGCATTACCTGGGGGCCCATAGGCGCAGCCCGGGCCTGCCTTGAGGAAACCCTTGACTATTGCCAGGAACGCGAGCTGTTTGGCCGCCCGGTGGCCGCCACCCAGAGCGCGCAGATCAAGCTGGCCGATATGGCGCGCCGCATCACATCGGCGCAGCTGATGTCATGGCGCCTGGGCCGGCTGAAGGACGAAGGCAGGGCGCATCCGTCGCAGATTTCGCTGGCCAAGTGGAACAATGTGCGCATGGCGCTGGACATTGCCCGCGAATGCCGTGACCTGCTGGGCGGGGCCGGCATCACGCTGGAATATTCAGCCATCAGGCATGCTCTCAATCTGGAATCCGTCATTACCTACGAGGGCACCGAAACCGTCCATCAGCTGGTTATTGGTCGCCAGCTGACCGGCCACAACGCATTTTAAACTGCCCGCAGCCGGCCCGGGTCCGGCTGCCCCGACACGGGCGGCCGGGCGGTCCACTTTCTGAAGATTCTCCACGCCGATGTCCAAGCCTGCAAGGTCGCGCCAGATCAACCGCGCTGAAGTTGTTGATCAGAATTTCATTGCCCACGTTACGGCCATTCAAAATGGCCATATCGCTGTTGAAAATCGCCCCGGACCAGCCGATGCCGACCTGCTGGAGATGTTCGACAGCCAGATGGCCTCGCGTCAGCTGGACCTGATGGCGCGCATCAAGCGTCAGGAAAACAAGGTTTTTTACACCATTGGCTCGTCGGGCCATGAAGGCAATGCCATGGTGGGGCGGCTGACGCGCGCCACCGACCCCGCCTTTTTGCACTACCGCTCGGGTGCATTCATGGCCGAGCGCTACCGCAAGGGCGCCGAGCGGCCGGACTTCATCCGCGACACTTGTCTGAGCTTTGCCGCCGCCCGGGACGACGTGGCTTCCGGGGGCCGCCACAAGGTGTGGGGGCACCCCGATCTGTGGGTGCTGCCGCAAACCTCAACCATTGCCAGTCACTTGCCCAAGGCCATGGGTGCCGCGCTGGCGCTGGAAAGCGGGCGCGGCGGGCATCATGAGCTGCCGGTTCCCGACGATTCCATCATGGTGTGCAGCTTTGGTGACGCAAGCCTGAACCATGCTACAGCGCAGGCGGCTTTCAACGCCTGTGCCTGGGCCCACCACCAGAATCTGCCGGTGCCGGTGCTGTTTGTCTGCGAAGACAACGACATCGGCATTTCCGTGCCGACGCCGGCAAATTGGGTGGCCGACAGCATGCGTAACCGCCACGGCATCAGCTATCACTACGCCAATGGCCTGGATCTTGTTGACGGCTATGCGGTGGTGGAGGCAGCCGTGGCCGACTGCCGCCGCAATCGTCGTCCGGTGTTTTTGCACCTCAAGACCACCCGCCTGATGGGGCATGCCGGCACCGACTTTGAAATTGAATATCGTTCAATGGCCGAGCTGGAAGCGGCAGAGGCCCGCGACCCTCTTAAGACAACGGCTGAGGCGGTTATCGGACGTGGGCTGATGACGCCCGAGCAGGTACTGCAGCGCTACCGCCAGCTGTCTGAACGCTGTCTGGCCGAGGCTGACCGGGCCGATGGCCAGGGGCGTCTGACAACGCTTGAAGAGGTCATGGCCCCGCTGGCGCCCTTCAGCCCCGATGAGGTGGCGGCCGAGGCGGGGCGCAGCGTGTCGGCGGAAAAACGTCTAAAGGCCTTTGGTGGCGAGCAGGCGCTGCCGGAAAACCAGCCGCCGCGCCACATGGCGGTGCAGATCAACCGGGCGCTGACCGACTTGCTGATCAAGTACCCGCAGGCGCTGGCGTTTGGCGAGGATGTGGGCCGCAAGGGAGGCGTGTACACCGTCACCAGGGGGCTGAGCCAGGCTTTTGGGCCGCGTCGGGTATTCAACACCCTGCTTGATGAAACCACCATCCTGGGACTGGCGCAGGGTTATGGAATCATGGGCTGGCTGCCCATCCCCGAAATTCAGTATCTGGCCTATTTTCACAACGCCGGCGACCAGATTCGCGGCGAGGCCTGTTCGCTGCAGTACTTTTCAAACGGGGCCTACAGCAACCCCATGGTCATGCGCATTGCCAGCCTGGGTTATCAGAAGGGGTTTGGCGGCCATTTCCACAACGACAATTCCATTGCTGCGCTGCGCGACATCCCGGGGCTGGTCATTGGCTGCCCCTCGCGAGCGGACGACGCTGTCACCATGTTGCGCACCATGATGGCACTAGCGAAGGTCGATGGTCGGGTATCGGCATTTCTGGAGCCCATTGCCCTGTACATGACCAAGGATTTGCTTGCCGCTGATGACGGACGATGGAATTTTGCTTACCCGCCGCCGGAAGAATTCATGGCGCCGTTCGAGCCGCGCGTATACGATGAGCAGGCAGACGATCTGCTGATCATCACCTACGGCAACGGTGTGCCCATGGCGCTGCGCACGGCCGCCCGGCTGGCAGATGCGCACGAGGTGAAAGTGCGCACGCTTGATCTGCGCTGGCTCAAGCCGCTGAATACCGCAGCCATTGCCGAGCATGCGCACCAGTGCGCCGGCGTTATCGTTTTTGATGAGGGGCGCCCTGACGGTGGCGTGGGCGAGGCGGTGTGCACGGCGCTGATGGAGGCGGGTGTCGCCAACCGTCCGGTCCGGCGCCTGACCGGAGCCGACTGCTATATCCCGTTGGCTGATGCCGCCAATCTTGTGCTTGCCGGAGAAGAGGACTTGATGGCGGCGTGTACCGAGGTGCTGGCCCAGGTCGTGCGCTGAGGCGGGTGCCCGCACGGGATGCAAATAGTTTGCCCCCGCTGCGATTTGACAGGTATAATAGCTGGCTTGATGCCATTTGGCGACAGGGGCTTTTGCACACAGCCCGGCCTGAGCGGGAGAAACAGGATGTTTCCCCCGGGAAAGTGTTTCGTTCAGGGGGTTTTGTGGAAAAGCCCGGTCGCCCTTGCAGTTTTATTTCAGGAGTGGATTGAAAAATGACTCTGAGCGTTGAAGAAAAGAGCCGGATCGTCAAGGACTATCAGCTCGTCGAGGGTGATACAGGTTCGCCGGAGGTCCAGGTTGCGCTGCTGACCGCGCGCATCAAGGGCCTGTCCGGTCACTTTGCAACTCACAAGAAAGACCATCACTCCCGCCGTGGTTTGCTCAAGCTGGTCAATCAGCGCCGTTCCCTGCTGGACTATCTCAGGGACAAGGATATCCAGCGCTATCGTGACCTGATCGAGCGCCTTGGCCTGCGTCGCTGATCGCGGGACTATTTGACAGATGAAGACACCCCGGCGGCTTGCAAAGGCTGATCCGGGGTTTCTGCTATTGAACTATTGGAGAGTGATGCAGTGAAGAAATACAGCAAGACATTCAAGTTTGGCGAGCGTGAAGTCACGCTCGAAACGGGCCACGTGGCGCGCCAGGCCGACGGCGCGGTTCTGGTCACCATGGACGACACCGTGGTGCTGGTTACCGCCGTGGCCAGAAAGGAGGCCCGGCCCGGTCAGGGCTTCTTTCCACTGACGGTCAACTACCAGGAGAGATTCTACGCGGCCGGCCGGATTCCCGGCGGGTTTTTCAAGCGCGAAGGCCGCCCCACCGAAAAGGAAACGCTGACCTCGCGGCTGATTGATCGCCCCATACGGCCGCTGTTTCCAGAAGGTTTCCTGAACGAGACCCAGGTGATTGCAACGGTCATGTCGTCCAATCCCGAGGTGAACGCGGACATTCCGGCCATGATTGGCGCATCGGCGGCTCTGACCCTTTCAGGCGCGCCCTTCGGCGGCCCCATTGGCGGCGTTCGTGTGGGTTACATCAATGACGAATATGTTCTCAACCCCACGGCCAGCCAGCTTGAGGAATCGCGCCTGGATCTGATCGTTGCCGGTACCGCCGATGCGGTACTGATGGTTGAGTCCCAGGCCGACCAGCTCAGCGAGGAGCAGATGCTGGGCGCCATTACTTTTGGTCACGAACAGATGCAGGTGGCGATCAGGGCCATTAACGAACTGGCAGAAGAAGCCGGCAAGCCGCGCTGGGACTGGCAGGCACCGGAGCTGCCGGCCGGGCTGGAAGACAAGGTGGCTGAATCGGTTGGTGACGGGCTGGAGAAGGCCTATGACCTGATCGACAAAATGGAGCGCCACGCCGCCATTGATGCGGTGCGTGAACGCGTCGTGGAAGCGCTGTGCGACGAAAACGATGACAGCGCGCCTGAAGCCGACGTTGTGCTCGACATTATCGGCGGCATGGAAAAAAACCTGGTGCGCGAGCGCATTCTTTCCGGCCAGCCGCGCATTGACGGTCGCGACCTGACTTCGGTGCGGCCGCTTGACATGCAGGTGGGCACATTCCCGCGCGCCCATGGTTCCGCCATCTTTACCCGCGGTGAAACCCAGGCCATGTGCTTTGTCACACTGGGCACGGGTCGCGATGCGCAGATCATCGACGCCATCGAGGGTGAGTCCAAGGAACAGTTCATGCTCCACTACAACTTTCCGCCGTACAGCGTGGGCGAAACCAACCACATGCTGGCACCCAAGCGGCGTGAAATCGGCCACGGCAAGCTGGCGCGCCGCGCGCTTGACGCCGTGGTTCCGCTGGGCGAGGAGTTCCCCTACGTTCTGCGTCTGGTGGCTGAGGTTACCGAGTCCAACGGCTCAAGTTCCATGGCCACCATATGCGGCGGCTCGATGGCCCTGATGGATGCCGGTGTGCCGGTCAGGACGCCGGTGGCAGGCATTGCCATGGGCCTGATCAAGGACGGTGACCGCTTTGCCGTGCTGACCGATATCCTTGGTGATGAAGACCACCTTGGCGATATGGACTTCAAGGTGGCCGGCAGTGCCCAGGGCATCACCGCCCTGCAGATGGATATCAAGATTTCCGGCATTACGGCTGAAATCATGGACGTGGCGCTCAAGCAGGCCCATGCCGGCCGCAGCCATATTCTTGAGCAGATGAATGAGGTCATTTCCAGACCGCGCGAGGAAATGAGCGAATATGCCCCGCGCCTGTTCACCATGAAGGTGCATCCGGACAAGATTCGCGACATCATTGGCAAGGGTGGCTCCACCATCCGCCAGATCACCGAGGAGACCGGCACCACCATTGACATTGATGATGACGGCACGGTAACGATTGCCTCGGTCAACCAGGCGTCGGCCGACGATGCCCGTCACCGCATTGAGCAGATCACTGCCGATGTCGAAGTGGGTGCCGTTTACGAAGGTCGCGTGACCAAGATCATGAACTTTGGTGCCTTTGTAACGATTCTGCCGGGCAAGGACGGTCTGGTGCACATCTCACAGATCTCGCACAAGCGGGTCGAAAACGTGACCGACGAGCTGGCTGAAGGCGACAAGGTCAAGGTCAAGGTGCTTGAAGTCGACAAGCAGGGCCGGATTCGCCTCAGCATGAAAGCACTTCAGGAAGAGGAAAAGTCCTGACGAACGGGCGGCTCCCCGCCGTTTCCAAAAACTTTTTCAGGTTGCGGCAGCCGGTCTTCGGCTGCCGTTATGCAGTGAGGAAAATTCATGGAACTGTTGATTCCCATCTCCCCCGGCGAGCTGCTGGACAAGCTCACCATTCTGGAAATAAAGCTGGAGCGTATGGACAACGAGGCTCAGCTGGCCAATGTTCAGCGCGAATATGACCTGCTGAGCGAAGTATGGGAGCGTTCCGGCTCGCGCGAGCCCTCGATTGCCCAGCTGCGCGCCGATTTGCGCAAGGTCAACGAAACGCTGTGGGTCATTGAAGACGATATCCGGGAAGAAGAGCGCCACAAGCGCTTTGGCGAACGTTTCATTGAGCTGGCGCGCTCGGTCTATGTGCAGAACGACGAGCGAGCGGCCGTCAAAAAGAAGATCAACCTGGCGCTGGGCTCGGAAATTGTCGAGGAAAAGTCATACCGCGACTACCGCTGACACCTTGGGCTTGCGTGCTGAGCGCTTGCATGCTGAAAAAGCGGGACAGAATTTTGTTTGCCGCCGCTGGCGGTTTCCAGATAACATAACCTCATGGTTTGAACAACAAAACAGGCGTTGCCATGCTCCGTAAAACATTGTTTGCATCAATACTGGCGTTTTTTGCTTCCAGCGTTGCCGTAGCCCAGGTCGATGATGAAGACCAGCCGCGCGGCCAGGCAGGAACACCCACCTACCACTTTATTGGTGATCGCTACCGCATTGGCGTCGGACTTGACAGCGAGTTCGACATCATTGGCGAGCTTGAGGCCGCCCTGCATGAATCGGACCGTTCCGCGTTCATCCTGGACGGCTGGCTGGGCGATCGCCGCGCAGCCGGGGTCAAGCTCAACTACCACTGGCTCATCAAGGCAGAAGCCGAAGAGGGGCCCGATGGTCCCGTATACGTTGATGGCAGCGTGGCCAAGCTGTTTGTTGCCGCCGACCAGAACCAGCTGCGCGACCGCAAGCTCACCTTTGGTGGTGGCTGGGAAGGCCAGCGCTGGGCCTTTGCCGGCTACGGCATGACCGCACTGACCAGCGAACGCCTGGTCGATTCCACCACCAGCATTGAAGAGCGACTGGTGACCGGCCAGATTGACGGCCACAGTTTTTCGCGCGTGGACAACATGGAAACCATCATCGAATGGTTTGAGGAACCCTATGACTGGGGCCTGGGCCTTCGCGGCGAGCGTTATTTCAACAATCCGCTGGTGCGCCTGCGCGGTGGACTGGACTACGAAAAGGGCGACTACAGCTCATCACAGACCACCGCATCGCTGTCGCTGGACAAGCATTTTCAAAACACGCCTCACAGCCTGAGCTTCCGCACCAGCTACGCGCGCAAGAGCGGCGATTTTGTTGAGGATCGCGGTGACCTGCGCGGCACAGTGGTTTACAGCTACAGCTTTGGCGGTGGAGCAAATTCCTGGCGCGCAATGCCCCAATACCAGGAGATCGAGGTTGAGGTGCCAGGCGAGCCGCGTCTGGAAGAGCGCGTGATCGTCAACGAGGTCACCATGACCGACCGCACCACCTTTGATTTTGACAGTTCAGCGCTCAAGCCCAGGGCCCGCGAAGCGCTTGATCAGGTCATGGCGGTTATCGAGGACGGCGGCCTGGTGGGTGATATCCAGATTGTTGGCCACACCTGCGACATTGGCACCGAGGAATACAACCAGGGCCTGAGCGAGCGCCGCGCAAGCTCCGTGGTTGACTATCTGACGTCCCGTGGCATTGACGCCAGCCGCATTCACTGGGAAGGCCATGGCGAGCTTGACCCGCGCTATCCCAACGACAGCGAGGAGAATCGTGCCCGCAACCGCCGCGTTGAAATCAGCTTTGTTTCTGAGCGGGAAAGCACGGAAACCATCACGGTGGGCCCGGACGAACCAGCCACCGAAATACGCCAGGTCGAAGTGCCGGTTGAAGCGCCGTGGATTCGCCGTGCGCTGCGCAACCCGGTTCGCCACAAGCGCATTGTTGACTACTATCGCTATCAGAAGAGCACCACCAGCGTGATCGAGGGCGAGATGCAGATTGACAACGAAGCGCCTGTGGCCAATGACGACGCCTACACGGTTGAAGCCAACTCGGTGGACAACGTGTTTGACGTGCTGGCCAACGACACCGACCCGGATGGTGACGTGCTCACCCTGATTGCCGTCAGCTCCCCGTCACACGGCCAGGCCGAAATCAGCGGCAGCCAGATTGTCTATACGCCAGATGCGGACTTTGTTGGCACCGACAGCTTTACCTACACCGTTGAGGACGGGTTTGGCGGTGAGGCGAGCGCGACGGTCACCGTGACGGTCGAGTCCGACTCCAGCAACCAGCCACCCGTGGCCGAAGACATTGAGGTCAGCACCGGCTTCAACCAGCCGGTGGACATTGACGTTCTGGCCAGCGCCAGCGACCCGGACGGCGATGCGCTGTCCATTGCCTCGTACAGCCAGCCGTCCAACGGCACGGTGAGCCAGTCGGGCGATGTGTTGCGCTATGAGCCGGCAACGGACTTCTCCGGCATTGATGTGTTTACCTACACGGTTGAAGACGAGCATGGCGCACAGGCCACAGCCAGCGTGCGGGTAACGGTTGCCGAGGACGACAACGGTGGTCCAACGCCAGGTGGCGATCTTGAAGCGGTGCCCGACTACTACAGCACTGCGCCTGGCGAGACCAGCATTACCGTTCACCCCATGGAAAATGATTCGGGTGAGTCAATTGAGATTGTTGCCCTGCACCAGTGGTATGGCCCACCGGCGGAATTTGAGATCAATTCCGATGGCAGCGTCACTTTTGACCTGAGCCTGGACTGCGACGGCCGTCACCACTTCAATTACACCATTGAAGATGTGCACGGTGATCAGGACAGCGCCAATATCACCGTTGTCAGGGTGGATGATGCCTCCACCGAGGCTGCCCTGGCTGAAAGCGGCATTGAGTGCCCCTTGAGATAAACCAGGCAACGGGCCGGGCTGTCCGTGCCGGTCCGACCACAGGTCAGGCCGGAGCTTCCAGCAGGGCCTGCAGCTTTTCAATGACCATGCCCGGCGTGATGAGGTCCATCACGCCGGGCTTTTCAATGCGTTTGCCCCAGCGCAGCTGTTCCGGCTCGCAGCCCATGAACTGACGGGCCGCCTCGGGGAACATGTCAACCGTGTGGTTCAGGCTGGTGAGCGGCCCCGAGCGACGTGCCCAGGTTGCCGCATACAGGCCGACCACTGGCGTGCCCATGGCATCGGCGAAATGCGCCGGACCGGAGTCGGGTGTGATCACGCATGCCGCCCGCTCGAACATGGCCAGGGCCTGTTTGAGCGTGTCCTGGCCGATCAGGTCAAGCGGCTTGTTTTTCATATGCTTGCGAATGGCAAGCCCAAGGCTTTTTTCAAAGTCGCTCGGGCCGCCCATGAGTATGACCGGGCGCTTGGCGACTTCAATGATCCAGTCGGCCACCTCGGCATAGCCTGCTGCGTGCCAGTTGCGCAGCGAATGGCTGGAAGCGGGGCTGATGATGACGGCATGATTTTCCTGCGGCTGATGCCGACGGGCAAAGCAGCGGTCTTCATCATCAATGGGCAGTCGGCGGTCAATGTTTTCAGCAGGAATTCCAAGGTGGCGGGCAAACTGCAAAAAAGCCCGGGACTGGTGCTGGAAGGGGATTGCATCGATGCGCTCGTTGATAACCAGTCCGTGGCCAAGGCGCGAGCGCGGAAGGTCGAACCCTATCCGCCGCCGCGCTTTTACCAGCGCGCCCACCAGGGTTGATCGCTGCGACACCTGGGCCTGAAGCAGAACGTCGTGGCGATGTCCGCCAAGCGCTTCCCTGACCGCTCTCAGGCTTTTGAAGTAATGTTTTTTGTCAAACACAACGAATTCAATTCCCGGCAGGTCGCCGACCAGCCGGTATTCAACACGACCGATAATCCAGGTGAGCCTGGCTTGCGGCCAGGCCTGCTGTATCGCCCTGACCAGCGGCACCGTGTTGCACACATCGCCGAGGGCAGACAGCCGTACAAGAGCGATGGACTGTGGCGGGTCGTGTGTGAAGGCTGCATTGTCGCGGTGGCTGGAATCGGTCATCATGCTGGGTGAAGGTTTTGATTGAGGGGAAGGAATTGCCCGAACAGGTGTTTCAGGCCGGGCCGGTACGCATTCTATATGACCCGGACAGGATTGATGTTGTCAGCCCCGAGTGGCTGCTGCCCGATTTCTGGCGCCAGCGCCAGGCGGTGCTGGCCGAGTTTGGCGGCCGCGGACAGGCGCTGGCGGTTGCCAGCAGCGCAGGCCCGGCGGTGCTGCGGCGCTATTTGCGCGGGGGGCTGGTTGCCCGCTTTATCCGCGATCGTTATTTTTTTACAGGCCATGAGCGCAGCCGCAGCTTTCGCGAATGGCGGCTGCTGGCGCGGCTGTCAGAGCTTGGGCTGCCGGTGCCAAGACCGCTTGTGGCAAGCTGTGAGCGGCTTGGCACAAGCTACAGGGCAGCCTTGATGACTCGCCTGATCGGGCCGGCAAGGAGCCTGACAGAAACAGGAGATTCGCTGCACAGGGAAGGCTGGCGCAGCCTGGGCGTGACCCTGTCAAGATTTTTCAGGGCCGGGGTTGTACACGCCGATCTCAATGCCAGCAATCTGCTGATTGATGATCAGGGGCAGTGGCATGTAATAGATTTCGATCGCGGGCGGCTGCACAACCGTCCGGTAAATCCTGCCCCCATGATCAGGCGGTTGTTCAGGTCGCTGGACAAGCACGGCATTGAAGGCTGCCGTGATCTGCTGGTTCAGCCTCTTGGAATCTGAAGGCCAAGCAGCCTGGCGCGCGCCAGGCCCAGAACCGTGTCTTCGGCAAATCCTTTTTCCGTCCAGGTTCCGGCCGGTTTCCCGGTAAGCAGCTCAAGTGCAGCGGGCAGGCCGGCAACGGGATAGACATGAAACTGATCCATGGCGCAGGCCCGCGCGATGGACTTGTCAAGAACCAGGCGCCCGCGGTCAATGGCGGGAATAATGACGCCATGCCTGCCCCCGGGGCCTGTGTTTACACAGGCGTCGAAAAAGCCCTCTGTTCGTTCGTTGATGTGGCGAATGCCGGTCAGCTGGCCGCGGGCGTTGACTCCAGCCAAAATAACCAATTCCTGGCGAATGGCCACATCGGCAAGGCTGGCCAAAACAAGACAGAGCTGGCTGGCAAGGGTGGCGCCGAGTTCGTCAATATCGTCGATGTCAATATTGCCCTCAAGGCTCAGCCCTGCGCATATGGCCGGGATTCTCTCCAAATGAAGAATTTCGGCCAGCAGTGGCAGCATGAAGCTTTCGGGCGGCTGTGGCCGGCCATTCAGGCTGAGCGAGATCTGCGGCTGCTCAGAGGCAGTCAGGGCCAGACTTAGGCGGCCTGGCTGGCCGAATACCTCGCCTGCCTGGTGATGCGCCGTTACCACATTGATTTGGCCATGGTTGCGGCCACCAAGGCGCAGCGCGCCATTTTCAAGCCTGCGTCTGGTCTGCAGCGCGGTGGTCATGCCGGCCCGCTGGCGGATGCGGTCAAATGCGGCCTCCACATGGCCTCTGCCAATTTCGTCCAGCTCTTCTGTAGCGCTTATAAAGTGCGCCTCACGAATGATGTTGGCCAGCTTGCCGGTTTGTGCGGTCAGTCGCTGCGGCTGATCGGACAGGCGGGCACTCAGCTCGACAATTGCTTCAAGCCCGCCACGTGAAAGCGGCAGCAGCTGCTCTTCCTGAACCAGCGTGGCCGCAAACTGACAGGTCCGTTTTACGCCCTGCCCATCCCGCTCAATGACGTCTTTCAGTTCAGCCAGCAAATGAAACCGGTGCAAGAATTCGCTGCTGAGGGCAGCAAGCTGCTCCCATGCCTGCCTGTCGCCCACCAGAATAACGCCGACATCCACGGGTACGGGCTGTGGCCTGAGCGACTGGACTGTCAGGGCGGATTCACCGGAGCGGGTTGAAATGGCCAGGGTGCCGGTGCGCAAAACCCTGAACAGCTGCCGGGCCGCTGCCGGATCCTCGGCGAGATCTTCCGCATCAATAACCACAAAGCCGCCATCGGCCTGAATAAGCGCGCCTGAACGAATGCCGTGAAATGAGGACACGGCCCGATTGCCCTGGCGCCAGGCGGGGTCTATGGTTCCGAACAGCCCGGCGGTTGATGTGGTTGTGGCCCTGATGACCGGCGCGCTGTCGTTCTCGGCGGCCGCGTTGATGATGTTGACGCCATAAATCATGGCGGGGTCGGCCAAATGTGACGTGTCGTGACCAATGCGCTTTTCAAGCACGTCGTCGATCACCTCGCGCACAAAGGTTTCAACACCGGGGGCGCGGAACCGCTCGATGACAGGGTTGGTGACTTCTGCCATCAGCCGGGCGGTTTCGGTGGCCTCTATTTGTTCAATGTGGTTTTGCGCCTGCTGCCATATGCGCCGCACCTGCTGTGACAGGCTGCTGATTTGCTCGCTGTATGAAGCAATGCGTTCTTCCAGGCGCTCCAGATCGGCCCGGGTTGCCTGTTTTCTGGCCACCATGTTCTGAAATTCATCAAGAGTGACCGGCTTGTTCATGATGCTGACCGCAATCTGCAGGCGGGCATTGGGGCCGGCCTGGCTGCGTACCAGGGCCAGCTTTTCCGCTTCCAGTTCCTCTTCAAGGGGCTTGAGCAAAACCCGGGTTTCTCTCTCGGCCGCCTCCAGCCGGGCTTCGCGGCGCCCGCGAACCGGGTCGTTGCTGAGCACCTCGGGCAGTCGCTCACGCACGAACAGCGCGACCCTGTGCATTTGTCGCTGAAACTGCCGGGCCTGGCCGGGCGCAAACTCAATCAGGCGGGGCTGGCTGGGGCTGGTGAAATTGTGCACAAAGCAAAAATCCCGCCGGCTTCGCGCCCTGGGCTTGAGCCTGGCAAACACGGCGTCCAGCAGTCGATTGCGGCCGCTGCCGCGCCTGCCGCGCAAAAACACATGCTGCTTGCCGCCGGATGACGACAGCGCATACTCCAGTGTTTCATGGGCATTGTTTTGGCCCAGGGTGCCGCGGAGAACGGCAAAGTCGCTGGATGAATTTCCGTCGAGCTGATCATCCGACGGCCGCCAGCGCAGCTGCTCCGGCGGTATTGCCCTGCGCCTGTTGTTCATGATCCCTGCCTTTCCATGATCATTGGCTCCCGAAAAATCCCCTGCAAAACACTATACCCGACCCGGATCGTGAACAAAATGCCTCGGCAGTGATTCTGTATAGCTGATCCAGGCTTGTGCAGCTGCGCGCGGTTTTTCAAGCATGGGCAGGTGGCCTGTGTCCGGCATCATCAGGGTTTTGGACTGCGGCATCAAACTGCCGAGAACAGCCAGGCTGTCCGGATGCAGAACCTGGTCGGCCCGGCCCCAGACAACAAGCGCTGGAATGTCAATGTCGGGAGCAAGCTCTTCAAGGGGCGCGGACTCAAAGCGCATGGCGGTGAATATTGCTTCTGCGAGATGCTGCCTGCGGGCTGCGCGATCGGCAGTCAGCCGCCAGACGGGGCCGGGAAGCCAGGGTGGCCGAACAAAGCAATGGTCCAGAAGCTGTACAAAATCCCTGCGATTGCGAATCACCAGCGCGTTTTTGCCGCCGTCACTGACGGTTTGCAGCAATCGCGACAGCGGCGCCTGGTGCAGTCCGCCGGGATTGAGCAGCCACAATGCCCGTATGCGCTGCGGCGCGATGCGGGCCATGGTGCAGGCAACAAAGCCGCCCATGGAGCTGCCGCCCAGATAAAAGTGTTCTATGCCCATGGTGTCGAGCAGCTCAAGGACACGCCTGGCCTGGGCTTCCATGCTGAAGTCCGTCAGTTTGTGACAGCGGGTCAGCCCGAAGCCGGGCAGGTCGGGCGCAATGACCCTGAAACGGGTTTGCAAATGCCGGCCAACCCGGGTGAAATGGTCGCTGTCTGCATTGAAGCCGTGCAAAAGAACCAGCGGTTCGCCGTGTCCGCCGGTCAGCAGATGCCAGTCAATTCCGCTGCTGGTCACGGTGCGCGGGCGCATGCCGGCACGCTTGCGCTCCAGCGACAGCATGAGCTGCCCGAGAGGGCGGGGCCACAGATACCAGAACAGCACCCAGGCGCAGACAGTTATCGCGAGTAAAAGCAAAAGCATGGCATTCCACAGCGTTGCCTTTTCAGGGTTTCAGCTTAGCGCACAAGCGCGGTCATGGAAGCCGTTAGAATAAGGAACCTGCTTCTCGATTTTGGTGCCAGCGGACATGCCCGTCCTGATCGGCGCAATGGTGGCCATAGTCGCCAGCGCCAACTATTTGGTTCAGTTTCCGCTTAACGACTGGCTGACGCTGGGGGCCCTGACCTACCCGGTGGCTTTTTTTGTGACCGACGTGGCCAACCGCCGCTATGGCCCCGAGGCCGCACGAAAAGTTGTTTACAGCGGCTTTGTGCCCGGGCTGCTGATATCGATCTGGCTGTCCAGCCCGCGCATCGCGTTTGCGTCCGGCTCGGCATTTTTGATCGCGCAGCTTCTTGATGTGGCCATCTTCAATCACCTGAGGCAGAGGGTGTGGTGGCAGCCGCCGCTGATTTCCACCGTTTTCAGCTCGGTGGTCGATACCGCCTGGTTTTTTGTGATTGCCTTTGCGGGCACGGGCATGCCGTGGATAACGCTGGCTTTGGGGGACTATCTTTTCAAGGTTGGTTTTGCCCTGTTGCTGCTCTTGCCCTGGCGAATTGTTGTTGTCCATGGCAGAGCCTGGCGCAACTCTGCATGACGCTGCCGCCGGGTTTTGCCGCGCCGGCGCCGTGCGTATAATCAAAACTCAATTCTGCCTGGGAGTGGAGAACATGTTGCGAACTGCACTGGCAGCAGCGCTGCTTTTTGTGGTGACGGCCTGCGCGGTCAACCCGGTGACCGGTGAGCGCGGACTGAATTTTTATGGCGAAGACTGGGAGCTGGAGGTGGGCGAACAGCAATACGCGCCTCTGCGTCAGTCGCAGGGCGGGGATTTTGTGCTTGACGCCGGTCTGGTTGGCTACGTTCAGTCGGTTGGGCAGCGGGTGGCGAGCCATGCCGACCGGCCGCTGCCCTATGAGTTTCATATCATCAACAGTTCTGTGCCCAACGCCTGGGCCCTGCCGGCCGGAAAGATTGTTGTCAACCGCGGCCTGCTCACCGAGCTTGGCTCCGAAGCCGAACTGGCGGCCGTGCTTGGACACGAGGTCACGCATGCGGCAGCCAGCCACAGCGCCCAGGCAGCTTCGCGGGCGGCGCTGACCCAGGGGGCGGTGATGGTGGGTGCCGTTGCGGTGGGTATGGGCAGCGACAACAGCGATTATTCCCAGATTGCCATGCTTGGCGGCATGCTCGGAGCGCAGCTTGTCCAGCAGCGCCATTCGCGCGGCGCCGAGCGCGAGGCCGACTATTACGGCATGCACTACATGAAACGCGCCGGCTACAACCCGGAGGCGGCTGTGGAGCTGCAAAAAACCTTTGTCAGGCTTTCGGAAGGGCAGGAAGCGGGCTGGCTGGACGGCTTGTTTTCTTCCCACCCTCCATCGAGGGAAAGGGTGGAAAACAACAGTAAAACCGCCGATGAGCTTGGCCGGGAAGGCCGCATGGGCAAGGCCGAGTATCAGCAGAAGATGAGTGTTCTCAGCCGGCTTGAGCCAGCCTACAGGGCCCATGATGAGGGCCAGAAGGCGCTGGCGGAAGGGCGTTTTGATGTGGCGCTCGGCAAGGCGGATGAAGCGCTGGCCATCAGCCGTGACGAGGCCCTGTTCCACGCGCTCAAGGGCGATGCACTGGCCGGTCAGAAAAAGCTGGCGGCGGCCGAGTCGGCATTTTCCGATGCGCTGGCTCGCGACTCCGGCTGGTTTTACTACCATTTGCGGCGCGGCAACCTGCGCGAGCAGGCCGGCAACCTGAAGGGAGCCCGGTCAGATTTGCGCGCCAGCCTCGAGCGCCTGCAAACGGCCGATGCCCATTTTCTTTTGGGAAATGTGGAGCGTGCAGACGGCAACAGAAACCAGGCCATTGAGCATTACCGGGTGGCCGCCCAGTCCGATTCGCGCGCCGGCCAGCTGGCGCGACAGCAGCTGGCTGAAATGGGTGTATCCAGCCAGTGATGGCCTAGGAGCAGTCCTTCAGGGGCAGGCTGGACGATACCAGCCTGATGTCCAGCCTGTCCTTGCCGCCGCGCCGCTGGAGAATTCTGACCGGCATCCAGTGGAAATCGGCCGCGTGCCACGACAGGTTGACCTTGTCCGAGCCGGGTTTTTCATCGCGCCGAATTCGGACGGTTTCAAAACAGCCGGCCGGCAGTTCAAGCGTTTCGCTGCCATCGTACATATAGCGGGCGTGCTTGACCTCGTTGCGGTCGATCAGGTCGAAGTCGTGGCTGCCGTGACGCTTTTGCGGGCTGGACAGGTTTACCGCCAGCTGCAGCCTGAGGCTTAGCGGATCAACCAGCTGATCGGTCAGTTCAACGGTTTTTTCGCCTTTTTCGGTGCGCACCTGCGTGGTTCCCGTCTGCCAGTCGGCCTGGTGCTGAAAATAGCGGTTGTTGGCTGGAGCCTGCTGCGCGTGGTGGTAGGTCAGCATGCGGATATGGTTGCCGCGCCAGGTGAAATGGGCGGCTTCCTCGGCCGATACATTGAGCGCCTTTGCCCACCACGCTGTGGCCCGGGTGTCGGACCGGTAATACCACACGCCGCTGTCGAGCTGCTCCAGGCTGACTTCCAGCTCGCCCACCTTCTTGCCGTGACGCAGGACTTCGTAGGTGGCTTCGTGAGCCGGCAGCGGCGCGCTTTCAGCGGCCATGACGACGTTCGAGCAGGCGACCGTCATCATCAAAATCGTGGTCAAGCACAAGCGGTTTATCAAGAATGACTCCGTCAATGTGAATGTGTTCTTTGCGCCATTCGACCCGGTGGTTGAACAAAAGTGCCAGCGTGGCCGGATAGAGCCTGTGCTCCAGGGGCAGCAGGCGTTCGGCCAGCGTATCAGCCGTGTCGCTGCTGTTCACCTCGAAAATGACCTGGCTGATGACCGGCCCGGCATCCAGCTCGGGGGTCACGATATGCACGCTGGCGCCGTGTTTTTTCTCGCCGGCCTCAAGAACACGCCGGTGCGTGTGCAGCCCCCTGTGGCGCGGCAGCAGGGATGGGTGAATGTTGATGATCTGGCCGGGAAAGCGGTTGACGAAGCCGGCGCTGAGCACCCGCATGAAGCCGGCCAGAACGATATGGTCGGGCTCGAAACCGGCCACGGCGGCCGCCAGGCTGCGCTCGAAGGCGCGCCGGTCCGGAAACTTTTCGCGGTCCACGCAGACGGTATCCATGCCGGCCTGTGCAGCAATGACCAGCCCGCGCGCGTCCGGGCGGTCGGAGATGACCCCCAGTATTTGCGCGCCGAGCCGGTTTTGGCTGATGGCGCCGTGAATGGCGGCAAAGTTGCTGCCGCGGCCCGACAGCAAAACAACCAGTCGCTTTTTTGCCGCTGCCGGCACGGTCAAAGAAACCGGACGCGCGTTGAGGCCTGGTCGCGGGCGGTCACGC
>DATGSU010000136.1:0-4078 GCA_035302305.1 Wenzhouxiangella sp.
CGCACGCCAAGCCGGCCGCGAAACGGCGAGCGGGAATCATCCGGCAAAAGGAGGGCCTGGCCCAGTTCACCCATCAGCTCCGCCACTGAAGCGCCGGCGGCACGCGGATCCCGCAAAACATCTGCGCCGCATTCCAGTGCCCTGGCCCCGGTCTCCTGCAGGACTCTCAGACCAGAGTGCGCCGGCGCAGCCAGGCGCCTGAAAACACCCGATCCCGCCACCTGCTTTTCCTTCCAGCGTCTTGAGCTGTTCGCCTGCAGAGATTTTTGCCGATCGGTTTCTGTCAGCGACAAAAGCACCTGAATCAGCGCAATGCCGTCGGCATAGCAGTGGTGAATACGCGCGATGATGGCCGGGCCATGAAGGTAGTTCTCGACAAAGTGGAACTGCCACAGCGGCTTGGTCTTGTCCAGGGGCGTTGATGCCAGGCTGGAGACCAGCGCTTCAAGCGCCTGCTTGTCGGCTCTGCCGGGCAAGGCGGTGCGCACAACATGCGAGCGTTCATCAAACAGCGCGTCGGTTTCCCACCAGCTGCCGCGTGGCGTGTCCACGGTTTTTTGACGAAAGCGGCGAAAAGACAGAAAACGACTTGTTACCAGTTTTTTGAAAACGCCAAACTCGACCGGGCGATCAAGAATGATCACGCCGGTAATCATCATCAGGTTGGTCGACTGCTCCATGCGCAGCCAGGCCAGGTCCACTCTTGAAATCGGGTCGCGTTTGCTGCCGCCCATGCCGTTATCCATTGACAGGAACTGTCCGGATTCTTTCACGGCCATCCGTCCGGGTCAATCCGCCGTGGTTGTGCAGTCATTGCCCAACGGCTCAAAAACAGCAGAACCACCGGCCTTCATCCGGCCCGGCAGTGGTGCTGCCGGGATCCAGTCAATGGATCTGGTGAGAGACCCCTTCTGTCTTGACTGCTGCATTTTGCACCAGATCATAAGGCAGCTTGACCTGGTTGAGACCAAACTGCTTGAGCAGCGGCTGCAGCTGGTGGTGAATCAGCGGATACAGCTGGCGCGTCAGGGAGCCATGGTTGCCCTTGAAGGTTTCGAAGCTGACAGGCTCGCCCTGAAACTGTGAATACACTGCCTGCAAAACAAGCTCTATCGTGAACAGGGGCTGGTCGGACTCGCTTTCGCTGCCGCTTTTCCTGCCGTGACAGAGCATGCGCGCCGTGACCTGGTACTGGGGAAGCTCGGCCTCATGATTCATTTTACGCGGGCTGAGTTTGAGCTCAACCTTGGTGCTGAACGGCTGGTCCGGCTTGACGATCTCGTTGAGATCGGCATTCAGACGGGTGATTTGGGTATGGGACAGGGAAAAGGTCTGCAGCAGGTTGGTCATGGAATGGCGGCTTTGTGATTTGAACAGAATTACATGGCAGTCGGGGCGGGCAGTTTCAAGCACGCGCCCAAAACAAAACGCCCGCATCGCGGGCGTTTTGCCTGTCTTGATCAAAAGTCCGCTGCTCAGGGCGCAAACTCGATCACTTCCACTGCGCTGTCGCTGCCGTCTTCTTCACCAAACCCGAGCGGCAGGTAGTCATTGACCAGCCATTTCATCAGCTGGTTGGTGTAGAAGGGGCTGACCATGACACCGCTGCGGCCACCGGGCAGTATTTCGCTGACGGCTGGTTTGCCGGGCGTCATCTCGGCCACCGTGCGGCGCGCCGCGCCGTGGTTGAACATGAAATCATTGACGCCGCTGGCGCGCACCCCGTGGGATGAGGCGTCAACCGTCTGGTAGCCGCCGCCGCGGGCTACGCCCGGCAGCCCCTTGTCCAGATCCTGCAGCCCGCCGCCGTTAGGCACATTGAAGGGGTCGCTGTTGACGGGATGCTCAAAGACGATGCGGTGCAGACGTCCCCAGCGGTAGTCCTCCAGATCGGTGGAATTGCCGAAGGCCGGCGCAAACTCGTCGCTGGCCAGCAGCTCCAGCGACTGACCAAGGCTGGCCAGCAATACGGTATCGCGGGCGCTGGCTGCGTCCGGAGCGCCTTCAACGTTGAAAAACGGAACGCCGGATGCGCCTGTGCCCTGCCCCGTTTCAAAATCATCCAGAAGATGGTGCAGAGCCCTGAGCGCATCGCCGGACCCCGGCCTGTAGTCGCCCAGCTGCAGGGCGTCGAGCGTGGCATCGACGGTGTTGGCAATGGCCTGGCCGCGCCACACCGAATAAATGGTTGCCGCCACGGAATGGGCCACCTGCTCTTCGGACGGCTCAACACCCGAGGGGCTGCCCGGGTCAAAACCCTCGGTCAGGCCGGTCGGTGATGAAAAGTCCCACTCGGCCAGCCGCGCAACCGCTTCCTGAATGCCATCGTCAAGGACAAGCTGCGCCAGCCCCGGCCAGGCGTCTTCATCAACCGCGTTTTCAAACGCCTGCAAAATATGGGGCACCAGCAATTCGGCGTCAAGCATGCGGGTGTCGGCCTGCAGGGTCTTCATGTCGTCGACGCTGACCGGGCCTGCGGCCAGCATGTCCTGAAGCGCGCGGTCGATACGCCCCATGCGCAGCTCCGAGTAGGACGGGTTCAGGTAATAGAGTCCGTTGCCGCCCGGGCGCAGCTTGTTGAGCACGTTGTTGTCCAGGGTGGTGCCCACCGGGTCGTTGTTGGCGTTGGCGATGTAGCCGCTTTCGGGGTTGATGACGTGCGGCATTTCCGATTTGGGCAGCGACGCAAACGGTGCACCGCGCGGCGAGTCCTCGTTGGCCGGCAGCCAGTCATGGCCCAGCGCACCGGTGCCGTCACGCAGCAGGAAAGGCGGCACACCACCGCCAACCGTCATGTTTTGCAGGTCTTCACGAAGCGGCACGGCGCCGGTGGTGAAGTAGGCGATGTTGCCTTCCACATCGGCATAGGCAATATTCTGCGAGCCAAAGGTCCAGTTGTCGATAACGGCTTGAAAATCATCCATATTGCCGGCGCGCTCGAAGCCGCGCACCGAGGCCAATTCGAAAGTGGCACCCCAGCCGGCATACTGAATGGAAATGGCTGAATTGGCGTCGGGCTGGGCGACAACCGGACCATTGTTGCGACGCGGCACCAGAAAGGTGATTCCACCCGCATCATAGCCCACGCTGGCCGGCTCCACGCTGTCGGGCACCCCATCTCCGACATTGTTCACGAAATAGCTCTGAAAGGCGTACAACAGCGGCTCGGCGCCGTCTTCATGGACTGTATGCGTTGGCAGGCCATAGGCGTTGGTCAGAGTCTCTTCCATGAAATAGTCGGTAACATCGATTTCATGGTTGGTCAGCCCCCAGCAGATATTCAGGTTGCAGCCCAGCAGCGTCAGCGGAACCCCCGGCGGCGTGATGCCGCTGACCGCCCTGTTTTCATCGCGGATGACGATATTCTCGTTAATCATCAGCGCCGGCATGGTCAGGCCAAGATGAGGATCATTGGCCATGAAGGGATAGCCGCTGTCGGTGTGGTCGCCCGAGACCAGCCACCAGTTGGAGCCGGCGCGGTTTTCAGCCCGCCCCATGGTGTTTTGAAGCAGCGGCACCTGCTGCACGCGCTCCATGTACTGCGACAGGCTGTGCATGACGGAATCGTCCACCCACGGCAGATTGTTCCAGCGGTTCGACACTGGCGAAGAAGGTGCAGCTGCTGCGTCTTGCATGGCGCCGGCAAGGTCGGGCACGACCGCGCTCACGCCAATGGCCTCAAGAAAGCCGGGAATGGTCACCCGGTCGTCCATGGGTGCCGCGCGCACCAGGTCTTCAAAATAGAGGGACGCACCGTCAAAGCCGGCGGCCTCGCCCACGGCCTGATAGGCGCCCAGACGCATAGTGCGATCGACCGCGCCCGAATCGAAGGACAGCTGGAAGGCCAGCAGCTTGCCTATGATGAGCGAATCAACAGGCGACCAGCGCTCCACCCTGGTCAGCTCAAGCGCGCCGTATTCCGGCGGCAGCTCTTCGTCCGAGGCGATATAGGCGTTGACGCCGTCGGCGTAGGCCTTGACCCAGTTCTTTTCATCCGCGTCGAGCTGCTGCCAGGTGGCCAGTGCGCCGCGGCGCAAGCCAAGCGTGCGCAGCTCCACATCGCTGGCCAGGGCAGCGG
>DATGSU010000137.1:0-7890 GCA_035302305.1 Wenzhouxiangella sp.
GGTTGAGGGGGCGGTTCGTGAACGCCTGCGCCCCATTCTGATGAGCACCGCCACCAGCCTGTTTGGCATGCTGCCGCTGGTTGTTGTGCCGGGGGCAGGAACGGAACTTTATCAGGGACTGGCTGCCGTTATTGTGGGCGGCCTGGCCATCAGCACCCTGTTTACCCTGGTTTTGCTGCCGGCGCTGCTGCGAACCAATGAATCCAGGTACAGCGCGGCCGACGCCGACGTTGTGCCGGCATGATGAAAGGAACAAGAATGAAAAGATTTGCCCTGCTGGTTTCTGTTTCCATGGCAGCCCTGCTGCCTGCCGCCGTCGGCGCACAGCCTGGCGGTGCGGCACCTGTTAAGGTTGCGCTGGCGGAACATCGGGAGATGACGCCGGCCATGCAGGTACCGGGCACGGTGCTGTCGCGCTTTGACGCCGTGCTGTCGGCCGAGGTTGACGGACGCCTGCTCGAGGTGGCCGACGTGGGTACGCAGGTTGCAAAGGGCGATGCAGTTGCACGCATAGAAGACACCGCGCTGAAGCTTCGCAAGGCCGAGCTGGAAGCCGATCTCAGGCGCGGCGAGGCACGACTGAGCTATCTGGAGTCGGCGCTGGCACGCGTTGAGCGTCTGGCCGAAACCAACCTGGCGGCCGTCAGCCAGATAGACGAGACCCGCTCGGATCGGGACATGGCGCTGGCCGATCTTGAGGTGACGCGGTCACGGCTTGAGCAGCTGCGCGATCAGATTGAAAGAACGCGAATAGAAGCGCCGTTCTCCGGCGTGGTGGTCGAGCGCCTGGCGCGCGCCGGCGAGCGCGTTGGCAGCGGCGCCGAGGTGGTGCGCATGGTTGATCCCGACAGCCTGGAAATTGTGGCGCGGGCACCGTTGCGCTACTACCCCTTTGTCAGCTCGGGCGATTTCATTGAGATCAGCGCGGCCGATCAACTGTTTCACGCGCCGCTGCGCACCAAGGTCAGCGTGGGCAGCGAAAATCTGCACGTCTTTGAGCTGCGCATGGACATTCAGGAGTCGCTGCCGGTGGGTCAAACCGTCAGGGTCACGGTGCCAACATCTGAGATGCGCGAGGTTCTTGCCGTGCCCCGCGATGCGCTGGTGCTGCGCGGCACGGGCACAACCGTATTTGTGGTCAGCGACGATTACAAGGCCAGGCAGGCCCGCGTGGCCACCGGCATAGGCCAGGGCGACTGGATTGAAGTCAGCGGCCCCATCCAGCCCGGTGACCAGGTGATTGTGCGCGGCAACGAGCGTCTTTCAGATGGCCAGAGCGTGCTGCTGATGGAAGGCTGAGCACCTGGCGTGTGTCATGAGCGCTGACCGGCCACGGCAAACACGCGCTGACGGCCGTCATCTATCAGGCGCACGCGGCAGTGATACAGCCGCGACAGGTTGTCGGCGGTAAGCAGCTCCCGGCTGGGGCCCGCCTCCCATTCGCCCTCGCCGTACAAGAGCAGCACATGGCTGCAGTAGCAGCTGGCCAGGTTGACTTCGTGCAGGGCCATGACGGCGCACTTGCGGTGTTCCCGGACCTGGCGGTCAATCACGTTGAGAATGGTGACCTGGTTGGCCGGATCGAGGTGGTTGGTGGGTTCGTCCAGAAGCATGACCGGCGGATCCTGAACCAGCAGGGTGGCCAGCGCCAGGCGACGTGACTCGCCGCCTGAAAGATCCATGCAGCTGCGCTGCGCCAGGTCCAGAATGTGCACATCATCGAGCGCCTGCCGGGCCAGGTTGCGATCGCGGCGGCTTTCGCGCGACCACGGTTTGATGTGGGGGTGCCGGCCGACCAGGGCCGTTTGCAGACAGGTGGCTTCAAACGCATAGCTGGTGTGCTGCATCAGCATGCCCAGCCGGCGGGCGATTTCCCGCCTGTCCAGCGTGTCCATGCGGTCACCGCCCAGGGTTATGCCGCCGCGCTGCGGCGGGCGCAGGCCGGCCAGGGTTTCCAGCAGCGTTGTCTTGCCCACGCCGTTGGGGCCCAGCACGCCAAACAGCTGACCCGGGCGAACGGCCAGGTTCAGATTGTTGACAACCTCTACATGGCCGATGCGAACGCGCAGGTCTTCGGCAATGAGGGCGGGCGGGCGCGGGGCGGGCATGGTCAGCGAATCCGGGCGGCGCGATACAGCAGCAGCAAAAACAGCGGCACGCCGATGAGGGCGGTCAGCACGCCCACGGGCAGCTGACGCGGACTGAGCAGCGAGCGCGCGGCGGTGTCGGCCAGCACCAGAAACCCGCCGCCGAACAGGGAGGCGGCCGGCAGCAGAACGCGATGGTCGGCGCCGACCACAAGACGCATCAGATGCGGCACGATCAGGCCGACAAAGCCGATGGCGCCGGCCAGCGAAACCGCCATGGCGGTGAGCAGGGAAGCGACCACGTAGATTTCCCAAAGGCGGGTGCGCGAGGATTCCCCCAGCAGCGCGGCCTGCTTCTCGCCGGCGGTCAGCACGTTTAGCGTGCGGCTGCGCAGCCAGAGAACGGCGCTGCCGGCGGCCAGAACCGGCAGCCACCAGGCCGACAGGCCGGCGTTGCTCAAGTCGCCCATCAGCCAGTACAGCATGGAGCGCAGGCTGGCATCGGGACCGGTGGCCAGAATCAGTGAAATGATGGCGCCCCAGCCGGAGGCAACCACCACGCCGGTGAGCAGCACGCGCGTGGTGCTCCAGGCACCCCGGCCGCGGGCCAGCACAAAAACAATCAGCATGGTCAGCAGACTGCCGGCAAAGGCGAGCACGGGCACCGGCAGAAGCGTCAGGCCCAGGCTCATGCCGATGAGCGCAAAGGCCGATGCGCCGCCCGACAGCCCCAGAATATAGGGATCGGCCAGCGGGTTGCGCAAAAGAACCTGCATGAGGCAGCCCGCCTGGGCCAGCAAAACGCCGGTGACCAGGGCGGCCAGGGCGCGCGGCAGGCGCAGTTCGAGAATGATTTGGTTCATGCCCGCTCCGGCGCCAAAGGGCCAGGTCCAGCCGCTGCTTCCCCAGCTGACGGCCAGCAGCAGGGCGGCCGGCGGCAGGGCAATCAGCGCCGCCCACACCAGCGTGCGGCTTTTGGCTGGAGTCTGGGTCATGAATTGTTTAACATCGTGGCCAGTAGACAGGATTTGCTGGCCGGTATGATAGCCGGCCACAGCATAGAGCATCATGATTGATCCGGATGGATTCAGGCCCAACGTCGGGATAGTGCTGGCCCGTAGCGATGGCCGCGTGTTCTGGGCGCGTCGGGCCGGGCGCGGCGGCTGGCAGTTTCCCCAGGGCGGCATGAACACCGACGAAACGCCGGTTGAGGCCATGTATCGCGAGCTGACCGAAGAAACCGGCCTGGCGCCCGGGCATGTCAAGGTTCTTGGCCAAACACCCGGCTGGCTGCGCTATCGCCTTCCCAGGCGTTTTCAGCGGCGCCACCAGAGGCCGGTTTGCATCGGGCAGAAGCAGGTCTGGTTTCTGCTGCAGTTTCTGGCCGATGACCGGGCCTTTGACCTGGCCTTTGACGACCGGCCCGAATTTGATGCCTATCGCTGGGTGGACTTTTGGTATCCGGTAGATCACGTCATCTCTTTCAAGCGGCGCGTATACCGCCGCGCCCTTGACCATCTGGAGCCCTATTTGCCTTCGCAGGGCTCATACTGACAGGTTACTCTGCCCGGCGGCGACATTCGTTGTGCAATGCGCCGTCGGGTTGTTATTTTTTCAGGAGAAAACAGCATGAATTTAAAACTGCTTGCGGCGGCCGCGCTGCTGGCCTGTGCATCCCTGGCCGCAGAAACGTTCAGCGAATCCGACCTGGAAACGGCGCGCGAACTCAGGGCGGCTGCCCTGGCCGGCGACGGCGGGTTTGAGATCGTTGCCGATCTGACCACGCTGATCGGGCCGCGCATGGCCGGCAGCGATGGCGAAAAGCGCGCCGTGGAATGGGCGCAGAAAATGCTCCGAGAGCAGGGCTTCGACCGGGTCTGGACCGAGCCGGCCACTTTTCCCGTGTGGCGGCGCTACGGCCAGAGCGCGAAGGTTGTGTCGCCGGCCAGCCAACCGCTGACGGCGCTGGCCCTGGGCTTTTCACCGTCAACGCCCGAAGGCGGCATTGAGTCTGAAGTGGTCATGCTTGATGACCTGGAGGCGCTGGAAAACGTCTCTGAAGACGAGGTGGCCGGCAGGATCATATTTGTGCGCAACCGCATGGAGCGTACCCGCAGCGGAGCGGGGTACGGCCAGGCGGTGGGCGTGCGCTCGGGCGGCGCGCGCATTGCGGCCGCAAAGGGTGCAGCCGCGCTGGTTATCCGCTCCATTGGCACCTCCGACAACCGTTTTGCCCACGCCGGCATGCAGCGCCATGAAAAGGACGTGGACATGGTCCCGGCGCTGGCCATATCCAACCCCGACGCCGATCTGCTGGAGCGCTTGATGGCCGGCGACGAGGCGGTCAGAATGCAGGTGGAAGTTGATGCCGAAACCATCGATGCCCACACCTCGTACAACGTCATTGGCGAAATTACCGGCGCCGGCAGGCCCGAGGAAATCGTTGCCCTGGGCGCCCATCTCGACTCGTGGGATGTGGGCACGGGCGCGCTTGACGACGGCGCCGGGGTGGCCATAGTGACCGAGGCGGCGCGCCTGATTGCCGGCCTGGAGCAGCGGCCCGAACGTTCCATCCATGTCATTTTGTTTGCGGCCGAAGAGACCGGGCTGTGGGGCGGCCACGCCTGGGCCCGGGCGCATGCCGACGACATTGAAAACTACCAGCTGGTGGCCGAGTCCGATTTTGGCGACGGCAAGGTATACGCCATTGGTGCACGCGTCAGCGATGAAGCCTGGCCGGTGATACAGGCCATACAACAGGAGCTGGCGCCTTTGGGCATTGAGCTGGGTGCACGTCGCGCCAGCGGCGGGCCAGACTTCAGCCCGGCGCTGCCGCTGGGCGTGGCGGCCGTGGACCTGCACCAGGACGGCACGCGCTATTTTGACTACCACCACACCGAAAACGACACCCTCGACAAGGTGGACGCCGAATCCCTGGCCCAGAATGCGGCTGCCTACGCGGTGCTGGCCTGGCTGGGCGCCCAGTCGCCGGTTTCGTTTGGTTCCGGCAAAACCATTTTGCAGCAGGAAAAGGGCGACTGATTTTGTTGAACTGAACCATGTCCCGCCTGCTGCTCAATCTGCGTCACGTGCCCGATGACGAGGCCGAAGAGGTGCATGCCCTGATGCGCCGCCACGGCATTGCCTGTTACATCACGCCGCCGGGGCCGTTCAGAATCAGCGCCGGCGGCATATGGCTCAAGCACAGGGAAGACTACCCGCGCGCCCGCGAGCTGATGGACGACTATCAGCAGGAACGCCGGGAGAAAGCGCGCGAGGCCTGGCGCCAGGCGCGTGAAAGCGGGCAGGCCGACACGCTGTGGTCCAATATCGTGCGCAGCCCTCTGACGGTGCTGCTGGCGGTTGCCGCCAGCATCTTCATTCTCTTGGTGCTGTTTGCGCCTCTGGTGGTCTTTTTCAGACTGGCGGCCGGCTGAGCGGTCAGGCGTCCCTGCGCCGGCTTTCGGCCAGTATTTCAAGAATGGCTGCACCATAGGTTTTCTGGCGGTGCTCGCCTATGCCGCTGATTTGCGCCAGCTCGTCTTCGTTTTGCGGCCGCTGTTCGACGATGCCGGCCAGGGTGGCGTCGTTGAAGATGACATACGGCGGCTTGCCTTCCTGACGGGCGGTGTCCATGCGCCAGCGGCGCAGTGCAAGCGCCAGCGGTGATTCGTCCAGAACCCCGGGGTCGGCCCTGTCCACCCTGGATTTCGTGCTGCGGCGCCCCCGGGGGAAGACGTCGCGGCGCATTTCAATATCGACTTCACCGCGCAGCACGGCGCGGCAGTCCGGTCCCAGCCGCAGGCCGCCGTGCCCGTCCGGGTCGGGAATCAGAAGCCCGGCAGCCAGCAGCTGGCGCAGCACCGAATGCCAGGTGTTGCGGTCGGTGTCGCGGCCGATGTTCCACGTGCTGAGCCGATCATGCCCCAGCTGATCGACGCGCCGGCTGCGTTTGCCGGTGAGAACGTCTATGACATGGCCGGCTCCAAAACGCTGCCCGGTGCGATACACGCAGGACAGGGCCATACGGGCGGCTTCGGTGGCGTTCCAGGTCTGCGGGGGCTGGTTGCAGTTGTCGCAATTGCCGCAGCCGCCGGGGTGGCTTTCGCCCAGATAGCCCAGCAGGGGCGGGCGGCGGCAGCCGGCATGCTCGCTGTAGGCCAGCAGTGCGGTCAGCCGCTCCTGCTCAACAATTTTGTGTTCACTTCTGGCATCGGACTGTGCCAGCAGCTGGCGAATGCGCACCACGTCGGCCAAGCTGTACACCATCCAGGCATCGGCCGGCAGCCCGTCCCGTCCGGCGCGTCCGGTTTCCTGGTAGTAGGCTTCGATGCTCTGGGGCAGATCGAGGTGGGCCACAAAGCGCACGTCGGGCTTGTCGATGCCCATGCCAAAGGCGGTGGTGGCGCAAACGATGACCCCGTCATCATGAATAAAGCGGTCCTGGGCGGCCTGGCGCTCATCCCTGTCCAGGCCGGCATGGTAGGCCACCGCATCCAGCCCCTGCCCGGCCAGCCAGGCCGCAGTCTGTTCGGTTTTGTTGCGCGAAAAACAGTACACGATGCCGGCGTGGCCGCTGTGGTGACGCTGGATAAACGCCAGCAGCTGGTCGCGGGCGTTGCGCTTCAGGCCGACCCGGTAATGAATATTGGAACGGTCGAAGCTGTCGGTGAATATGCGCGCCTGCGGATCAAGCAGGCGGGCGGCGATTTCCTTGCGGGTGCGCGGGTCGGCGGTGGCGGTCAGCGCCAGCCGTGGCACGTCGGGAAAGCGTTTGCCAAGCAGATCCAGACGCAGATATTCGGGCCTGAAATCATGGCCCCATTGCGATACGCAGTGGGCCTCGTCAATGGCAAACAGGCTGATGCTGCAGCGGGCGAGCAGGTCAAGCGTGTAGCCACGCAGCAGGCGCTCGGGCGCAATATAGACCAGCTTGAGCTGCCCGGCCGCCAGCGCCTGCTCGGTGCGGCGCTGTTCCTGGGCGCTGAGCGAAGAATTGAGCACGGCAGCGGCCACTCCATTGTGCTGCAGGGCGCTGACCTGGTCGCGCATGAGCGCGATAAGCGGCGAGATGACCACGGCCGTGCCCGGCCTGATCAGGGCCGGGATCTGGTAACACAGGGACTTGCCGCCGCCGGTGGGCATGAGCGCCAGCGCATGGTCGCCGGTCAGAACGTGGTCAATGATCTGCCGCTGCTGACCGCGAAACTGCCGGTAGCCGAACACCTGCCGCAGAATGGCCTGCGGAGTTTGCAAAGCCGATTCGCAGCGGACACCATCGCTCATGCCGGCGATTTAGTCGAGCCTCAGAAAGTCTGCCGCTTTCAGCGCGCGTTCAACGCGCTTTTCCAGCGCGGATGCGGCACTGTCGCGGGCGCCGTCAAATTCGGGCCAGCCCTGTCCGTGCCGGCGGCTGAGCTGGCTCAATACCTTGACGTGGTCGTCCGAGTCGTTGAGGCAGGGGATGTATTCAAGCGATTCGCCGCCGGCGGCGATGAATTCCTCGCGTCCTTCAAAAGCGATTTCATCGATGGTTTCCAGGCAGTCTATGGAAAAGCCCGGGCACACCACGTGCAGGTTTTTCACGCCCTGTGCAGGCAGCGCTTCAAAGGTTTCGTCGGTGTAGGGCTTGAGCCACTCGGCCCGCCCCAGGCGCGATTGAAAGCTGACCATCCATTCATCGTCTGCAAGCCCCAGCAGGGCGGCAATGCGGCGCGCGCTGGCCTGGCACTGGCAATAGTAGGGGTCGCCGTCAAGCAGGCAGCTTTTGGGAATGCCGTGAAACGAAAACAGCAGCTTGTCC
>DATGSU010000138.1:0-2946 GCA_035302305.1 Wenzhouxiangella sp.
GCATGTGCCCCATGTGAATGGAGCCGTTGGCGTAGGGCAGGGCGGATGTGACCAGAATGCGACGCTTTGCGGTCATGGAATCTTTGCTTGTTTGCGTTTGGCTGAATGGGGTGATTATTGCACGTGCAAGCATCGGTTACGCGGCTGAATGATTTACGGTTGGAGTCCATGAACGAGTACAATAACGGTCCTGTTTTATTCATCGAGGCGATCCAGGCATGAGCAAAAATCTGCAGGATGAACTGAAGGCCCTGGTCGAGGGCATGGAAGACCCCAACACGGCCCGCCCGCTGGGCGATGCGGTGCGCGGCGTGGCGGTTCGTAAAAACCGCGCGGCGGTGGATATCAGGCTGAGCTATCCCGCAGCCGGCTGGCGCCGGGAGCTGGCGCGCCTGGTGACTGAAAGACTGCAGGCCAGCGGCGAGGTCAGCAAGGTGACGGTGGACATTGACTGGCAGATTCCGCAGCACGCCGTGCAGGGCGGCCTGAAGCCCCTTGAAGGCGTGCGCAACGTGATTGCCGTGGCGTCGGGCAAGGGCGGCGTCGGCAAGTCGACCGTCAGCGCCAACCTGGCGCTGGCGCTGGCCGCCGAAGGTGCGTTGGTGGGCATGCTGGATGCCGATATCTACGGCCCCAGCCAGCCGCGCATGCTGGGCTTGAAGGGCCGGCCCCAGACCACCGACAACAAGCGCATTCTGCCCATGGAGGCGCACGGGCTGCAGGCCATGAGCATTGGCGTTCTGGTTGATTCGGACCAGGCCATGATCTGGCGCGGGCCCATGGCCACGCAGGCGCTGCAGCAAATGGCCACCGACACGCTGTGGCAGGATCTCGACTATCTGATTATCGACCTGCCGCCGGGCACCGGCGATGTACAGCTGACGCTGGCTCAGCGCATTCCGGTGGCCGGTGCGGTGACCGTGACCACGCCTCAGGATGTGGCGGTGGACGACGTGCGCCGCGCGGCCGTGATGTTCAACAAGGTAAAGGTGCCCATGCTGGGCGTGGTCGAAAACATGAGCACGCACGTGTGTTCGAGCTGCGGACATGAAGACGCCATATTCGGCAGCGGCGGCGGCGAGCGAATTGCCGCCGAGGTGGGCGTGCCGCTGCTGGGCCAGCTGCCGCTGGATACGCAGGTTGGGCGCCAGACGGATGCCGGCACGCCCATTGTGATTTCCGACCCCGACCACCCGTCGGCCTTGCGCTTCAGGCAGATTGCGCGCCGCGTTGCCGGACGGTTGTCGACCCAGTCGCGCGAGGCGCGCATCAGAATGCCCAAAATCAAGATCATGGGCTAGGCCTGGGCCAGGCGCTTGCCCGCTGCGTTTGGCAATAAAAAAGATGAGCGCCTGAAGTTGTGCCCGGCGGATTGAGGCCCGGCTCGATCCGGTGTCCCGGCCGGATCGGGAGGGAGACGACGGGCCTTGCCGGCAGCGCCATGCGCCGCTGCTGTGTGCTGTCCGCCACCCCGACAGGAGCCTTCAGGCGCTCATCAAGTCAGGCAGCTCCAAACCAAACCTGCATGAATTACATCAGGGGGCTTCAGCCATCTACGCGCAGTTTGTCTTGAAAACGGCTCAGACGGACAGGCCGCCTGCTTGAAAGGGCGCCTGCAAGGACGCGGAAATGTGGTGTGCAGCTGTCTGCCTGCAGCATTGGGATGCGGGCGTCAGGCGCGCGGCAGGGTGACGCCGCGCTGGCCCATGTATTTTCCGGCGCGGTCGGCGTAGGACACCTCGCACTCCTCATCCGATTCCAGAAACAGGAACTGGGCCACGCCTTCGTTGGCGTAGATGCGCGCCGGCAGCGGCGTGGTGTTGGAAAATTCCAGCGTCACATGGCCTTCCCATTCCGGTTCCAGCGGGGTGACGTTGACGATGATGCCGCAGCGGGCGTAGGTGGATTTGCCCAGGCAGATGGTGAGCACGTTGCGCGGAATGCGGAAATATTCGACCGTGCGCGCCAGGGCAAAGGAATTGGGCGGAATGACGCAGACATCGCCGGTGTAGTCGACAAAGCTTTTTTCGTCGAAGGCCTTGGGGTCGACAATGGTGGTGTTGATATTGGTGAAAATCTTGAATTCATTGGAGCAGCGGCCGTCGTAGCCATAGCTGGACGTGCCGTAGGACACCACGTTCTGGCCGCTGGCATTGCGGCGCACCTGGCCGGGCTCAAAAGGTTCGATCATGCCGTGTTCTTCGGCCATGGTTCGAATCCAGCGATCGGATTTGATGGACATGCTTGTTGTTCCTGGCGACAAAGCTGCGCTTGCAACGAGGGCGTATTATTGCACGCACCCGCCCGGGTTTGGTTCATTCCTGTGGCGGCGGCTGCTGGATAAGCTCGGCGCTGGTGGTAAACAGCTGGTTGCCGCGCACCACTTCAAGCTCAAGCTGCGCTCCGGGCTCTGTGTCGGCAATGTGCTTCATCAGCTTGCGGGCGCTGTCAAAATTTTCGCCGTTGGCCGAAACCAGAATGTCGCCCGGCTGCAGGCCGGCGTTCCAGGCGGGGCCATTGCGGTGAATGCGAATGATGCGCGCCCCCGGCTGCAGGTTTTTCTCGGAAGCGATCTGAAGGCTGACATCGGCCAGTTCGGCGCCAATCCAGCCGCGCTTGACGCGGCCGTATTCAATGATCTGTTCCGTGATTTTGCGCACCACGGAAACGGGAATGGCAAAGGAGATGCCCTGGGCGCCGGTTTCCTGGCCCAAAGAGGCGCTGTTGATGCCCACCACCTCGCCGGCCGGGTTGATCAGGGCGCCGCCGGAATTGCCGGCGTTGATGGCCGCATCGGTTTGAATGAGGTTTTCAAACGAGGCCAGGTTGAGCGGCGCCCGGCCGGTGGCGCTGACGATGCCCATGGTGACCGTGTGGCTGAGCCCGAAGGCGTTGCCGATGGCCAGCACGACATCGCCGGTGCGCAGGTTGTCGTCATCGGCCAGG
>DATGSU010000139.1:0-2976 GCA_035302305.1 Wenzhouxiangella sp.
TGTCTATCACCACCATGCTCAGCGCCTTGCCGGGCACATCCACGCCTTCCCAAAAACTGGCGGCGCCCAGCAGCAGGCTGCGCGGCGTCTTTGCAAACCTCGACAGCAGCACCTGGCGCGGCGCATCCTGCTGCACAAACAAATTGTAGTCGGAATTGGAGCGCAGCCAGCGCGCCGCCGCCTGCAGGGCACGATGCGAGGTAAACAGCAGAAATGTCCGCCCGCCAGCCGCTGCCACAAGCGGCAGAATCTTTTCCATCAGCGCCGCGGTATGCGCGGGGCTGCCCGGATTGGGCAAGCCGTCGGGCAGCCACAGCCGGCTCTGGCGGGCATAGTCAAACGGACTTTCAATGACCAGTTCGGTTTCCGGCGCCAGGCCCAGGCGGCGGGTGTAATGCCCAAACCTGCCCTTGACGGCCAGCGTGGCCGAAGTCATGACCCAGTTGGCCGGCGCCTGTTCGCGCAGCTCCCTGAGCGGCTCCGACACGTCAAGCGGCGTCAGGTTAAGCTGAAAACGGCCGTTGTTGTTGGTAAACCAGCGCACATGACCCTCCTTGCCGGCCAGAAAGCCGGTGAGGTTTTCATGCAGGCCAACGGCCCGCTCGCCGCAGTTGTCCACCTCGCGGCTGCTGCCTTCAAGGGCCTCCAGCGCCGCAGCCAGTTCCTTGAGCGCAACGGCCAGCTTTTCAAGCTGACCAACCACGCTGCCCAGCCTGGAATACTCGCCGCGGGCGGGAAGATCGGCAAAAGTGCTCACCGCCTGGTCAACGACCGAACGCAGTGCAGCCACTGGGTTTTGCAGCAGCCTGATGCCGCCCGTTACGCCGCTGGCCGCCGCCAGGGTTTCACGGGCCAGCTCGCGCAGCTGCCAGGCGCTGACGCGGCGCGAAAAAAACCGCATGGCGGTGTCTGGCACCTGGTGCGCCTCGTCAATCACCACTGTTTCGGCACCGGGCAAAACCTCGCCAAAGCCGCCCTGCTTCAGCGCCATGTCGGCAAACAGCAGATGGTGGTTGACGACCACGATATCGGCATCCTGGGCCCGGCGCCTGGCCTTGACCAGGTGACAATCCTCAAAGAAGGGACATTCCTTGCCCAGGCAGTTGTCGGGCGTTGAGGTGACCAGCGGCCACACTTTGGAATCGGACGGAATCTCTTCAATTTCACTGATTTCACCGCGCACCGTGTGGCGCGCCCAGCGCTGCACAATGCGCAGCTCGTCCATAAAGCCGGCGTATCTTTCCGGCGCCGACACGTGCTGTTCAAGGCGATGATGACAAAGGTAGTTGCGCCGCCCCTTGAGCAGGGCGGTTTTGCGCTCAACCCCCAGCGCCTTGATGGCCAGGGGCAAATCACGCCAGTACAGCTGATCCTGGAGATTGAGCGTGCCGGTCGAAATGATGGTGCGCTGATCACGCAACAGAACCGGCACCAGATAGGCCAGCGTCTTGCCGGTGCCGGTGGCCGCCTCGGCAATCAGGTCGGTGCCCTTGTTCAGGCAGTCTTCAATTGCGCCGGCCAGTTCCCGCTGCCCGGCCCGGGGCCGGAAGGAAGGCAGAACCCGGGCGATGGCGCCACCCGCTTCAAATGCGCCCGCCAGCTGCGCCGCTCCGGTCATGAACCTCTCCCGCCGCCCGACGCAGTCCCGGGCGCCTTGGGGCAGGCTTCTGCCTTGTTCCATGCGCGCACGGCGCCCTTCATGTCGCCGGCTCCTTCGCGCGCCAGCGCCACCATGCGCCAGCTGCGCCGGCACTGGTCGGCGCTGTCGCCTGCCGCAGCGCGGGCCCGCTCGGCAAAGCTTTCCGCCCGGGCCCAGTGGCCCTGCGCCAGCTGAACCTCGGCCATGCGCCCGAGCAGCCGCGAGTCGCGGCTGTCCATGCGCAGGGCACGTTCAAGAAGCGTTTCGGCCCTGGCCAGGTCACCTTCCGACCGGGCCCGGTCGGACTCGCGTTCAAGTTCCGTCAAGGCCGGGTTGCGCAACGCGGACCCGGCTGCACTCGCATCGGCCTGCGCGGCCGAAGGCGCGCGCACCCGCTCGTCAATCGACGGCTCATCCTCCCTGGACTGCCAGCTGCAGGCGGCAAGCAGGCACAGCGCACCTGCCATCAGCCACGCCGTGGCCGTCCGGGCGAATGCGTGCACAAATCTGTTCCGGGGGCTGCCAGCAACCATCATTCGGTCATATTACCTGTATTGAAATGCCTTGTTGGCTGCACGGGCTAGCGCCGCACGCAATCCGAGACGTCTGCCGGCTGGCTGCCGGCCACAAAAGGCACGGCCAGCGCGCTGGCGCAGGTCTCGTCTGCCAGCAGCGGCCTGGGCCAGTCCACCCAGAACCATTCTATGGATCCGGGTTCGGCCAGGCGCGGCGCGCGGGCGGGCAGACCATTGAAAAGATGGGCCCACACGGGCAGCGCGGTGCTGGCGCCGCCCACGCCGGCCGGCCGGTTGTCGTCGCGCCCGGCCCACACCACGCCCAGGTAATCCGCGCTGTAGCCGGCAAACCAGGCGTCACGCTGGTCGTTGGTGGTGCCGGTCTTGCCGCGCACGCCGCTGTCGCTCTCCAGCAGCCCGGCCAGCGACCGGGCCGTGCCGTGAGTCACCACCCGGCGCAGGGCAAAATCAACCAGCGCCAGCGCTTCGCGCTGCGGCAGCGAACGCAGCCGGGCCGGATAGCGCGCCCTGGTGCGGGCGTCGGCGTCCACCACCTCGCGCACGGCCCTCAACGGCGCGGCATAGCCGCCCGAGGCAATGGGCTGATAAAGCTGAGCCACCTGCAGGGGTGTCAGCTCAACAGCACCCAGCAGGGCCGCTGGATGCCGCGCCCTGCCGGCATCCACGCCCAGCTGGTTCATCAGCGCAAAAAGAGCGTCCACGCCCACGTCCAGCCCCACCCTGACGCTGGCCTGGTTATGCGACTTTTCCAGTGCGGCCAGCAGCGGCACCGTGCCATGGCTGACGCGATCATGATTGACC
>DATGSU010000140.1:0-2653 GCA_035302305.1 Wenzhouxiangella sp.
ACCGGCGGGTAGGGCATGTCAAACTGGGTGGTCAGGTTGCGCAGCCCCGAAAAGTTGATGACCGGCACGCCCTCGCGCAGGTAGTGGCCCATCACGCTGGGCACCTTGAAGGCGCCGCTGGGTGCGCTGTGCAAAAGTCCGCTGCCAAAGTAATGGCTGGTGCCCGACGGCCCGGTGGTGGCGGTGCCGCCGCCCACGTTGATGAAAGCGGCAATCGGCTGGCCGCCGGCCGCGTCGGTGTAGCGCTGAATGCGCTCAACCACCGACGCCTCGTAGTTGTCCGGCTCGAACAGCTCCACGTCTGCCTTGCGCGCCGCCTGGCGGATGATTTCAAGCCCGCGTTCGTCCATGCCGATGCCGCGATCTTCAATGCCACCCAGCGTGGCGGCAATCTCGCGGGTTTTAATCAGGCCCGTTTCGCGCAGCTGCCCGGCAATGTCCAGCCACGCAAAGCCGGGTACGTTGGCGCCCCACTGCGAGCCCGAACCCGACACGATGATGAGTGGCGTGATGTCCATGGCCTCCAAAGCGGTGTACACCGCCAGGTTGAGCGCCGGAAAAGAGCCGGAAACCGCCACCGCCACCTGGTCGCCGGGCTTGACGCCGGCCTCGGCCAGCAGCCGAATGACCACCGCCGCCCAGTTGGGGTTGATGGTGGCCTGCTTGGCGTCCAGGCTGCCGCTGTTGCTGGTAATGGACGAGGTGGGCAAACCAATCAGGCCCGAGCGCAGCGGATCCACCTCGGGGTCGATGGGCTCGATGCGGCCGCGTATCGGGCGCAGCGACTCAATGCTTTGCTGCACGTGGCGCGAGGCGCTGAGCATCTGGCTGTAATAATCCGACGAGTGCTCGTGGGTGAATGTTTCCACCACAATCAGCGCCGCCAGCGCCGCTGCGGCCAGAACCAGCATGGCGCCCAGCGGAATTTCGGCCGGTCGCCAGTACAGTTTTTGCGGACGTCTCAGCTTGATCATCGCAGCAGCTCCTGCAGGGCTTCGGTAAAGTCGGCGCGGTTGAGCGCCTCCTGGGCCTCGTAGGCCATCAGCATGTCCGGCACGGCAATAATCAGAATCAGGCGCACCAAAACGGCCGAAACAATCAGCCCCACCAGCGTCTTCATCACGCCCTGGCGCTCAAACCATATGGCAATAAGGCCGGGAATGATGTAGCCGATCACCCCCAGCTCAAAGTAGCGAAACTGCGTTAGGCCGTCGCCCAGCTCGCTGGCCACTGGAAAACTCATCACCCCGCCAATGGACAGGTCAATGAGCGAGCCAAACAGGTAGCCGAACAGAATCATCAGCGCCGTGCGCCGGCGCCCGTACACCACCATAAAGCTGGCCAGCGCGCGCACGGTAATAAACGTAAGATACGAGGCCAGCAGGGTAATGGCCATGTTCCAGGGCTGCAGCAGCTTGAGCGCAAAATAGCCCGGTACCACCAGGCCGCCGGCCGCCAGCCCGAAAACCTCGACCAGCAAAAGCGTCACCAAAAGACCGATTCCTATGGAAACGGCCAGCAAGTTGAGAAGAATCATAGGGGCTCACTCCGGGTTGCCCGATTGTTGAATTGTCGCGCCAGTTCGGCGCCCCCGCCGTGAACATTGCACATGCCCACAATCAGCGCGGTGCCTTCGGTGTGCTCGAGCACGGTTTCAAACAGCTCGTGCTGGTCAAGCCCCTCGGCAATGGTCATGCGGTTGGCGGCAATGCCAGCCCGCACCGCCGCGCGCGCAAACAGCAGCGTGCCCGAGCCGGTCAGCACATAGTGATCGGCCGGCGTCCAGCGCCCGGCCACCTCGGCCAGCTGCTGCGAGCGGTGCGGGCGGTCAAAGCGGCAGTTGACCACCGCCAGCTTGTAGCGGCCCTGCCCGTAGTGCTCAATAACGCGCTCCCAGATAATCTCGGTGGAATCCGGATCGTTGGCGGCAAAGGCGTTGACAAAAATGATGTCGCGGCCAAAAAAGTCTATGGTCTGCACCTGCGTGGCGCCCACCTCCGGTTCCAGCTGGTGCATGCCGGCCAGCGCCGCCGCCCGCTCCACGCCCAGCGCCTTGCACACATTCAGCGCCAGCGCCACGTTTTCGGCGTGTTCGGCATACTTGAACCCGGCCAGCTCATCATCCGTCACCTGCGCCACATCGTCTTCGGTGGTGGCAAACACCTCGGTGTTGCGGTCTTTGGCCGCCATGCGAAAAGTGTCCAGGTATTCGTGCTCGGCCGTAAACAGGCGCGCGCCATAGGGTACCGTGCCGGCCAGCGCCAGCGCCACATCCGCCGGGCCGGGGCCCATCACATCCAGATGATCGGCGCGCGCGTTGGTAATCACCCCGTGGGTGGAACGCACCATCTGGCGCTCTGTCAGCGACTGAAAATGCGGCTGCAGCGCCATGCACTCCATCACGATAATTTCCGGCTCAAACCCCGCCAGCCGCCGCATCACGCGCATCTGTTCAATAATGTTGGGCTGATTGGGGCGATACAGCGGATAGTCCTTGCCGTCCGGCCCGGTCACCGCCGCAAACGAGCCGGTGGTTTTGGAACACACCCGCTTGCCGCCGCCGCGCAGGCCGGCCGCAATCAGCCGCACCACGCTGGTCTTGCCGCGTGTACCATTAACGTGCACGCGAACAGGCAGCCGCCGCAGAATGCGC
>DATGSU010000141.1:0-7770 GCA_035302305.1 Wenzhouxiangella sp.
CAGAAAGCTGAAGTCGCCGGTATGGCGCGGCCAGACCCAGTTGTCGATATCGCCGCCGAATTTGCCGATGGATTCGGGCGGCGCGTACACCACTCGCACGTCCCTGATTTCGAGCTGGCGAACCAGCTGATAGCTCAGGCCACCGTAGAAGCTGGCCACGCGGCAGTTGTAGCCGGGCGTTTCCTCGCATTCGCTGACCAGCGATTTTCTGGCTTTTTCAATCGCCTTGTAGCGTGCCGCGCCGCTCATGTTCTCGTCAACGTTTGCCAGGACGCTGTCGGTCACATCGTCGATGGATTCGGTGACATAGACGCGCATGCCGGGCGAGGCGGGTCTTTCCTCATCCGGGCTTTCGGCCAGAAAGCCGTCCACGATCAGGTTTTCTTCCGGCGTCGAGTTATACGCCAGCGCACCGTAGGCGCAGTGGTGGTTGGTGACAATCAGGCCCTTGTCGGACACCAGCGAGGCGGTGCAGCCGCCCAGGCTGACGATGGAGCCCATGGGATAGGCGGTCAGATCGCTCAGCTCTTCGGGCTTGATCTCGAGCCCGGCCTGTTCCAGCTGCGGGGCAATGCCGGGCAGCTGCGCCGGTTGCCACATGCCTTCAACGGCCGCCGCGCCGGTGGCAAAGGCCACGCCGGCCAGCATCAGGGGGAGGGTTATACGCATCAGAAGCTCCGTTGACAAGGGAATCGAAGCATTTTACCCGTCGCAAGCACACTGGCTGCCCTGTAATTTTGACACACGGATGCCAGGCATTGATTCTGCTGGGAAAAGAGGTGGATACAGGTTGGTGAACATAACTTCCACTCAACCAGCGCCTAGCCCATCAGCAGTGAACTGAAGGGTGGCCGGTAAAGTCAGCTTCAAAACCATATAATTTTTTGGTCATCCGGGCTGCCTTGTCCCGTTTGTGTGTCGTCAGGCGCAGATCTCGCGCGGCAGCACCTCACGGTTGATTTCTCCGGCGACGCTGTTCTCTGCAGTGCGCAGGTCAAATGCCGCCTGCAGGTTCATCCAGCTTTGTGCATCACCACCAAAATACCGCGCCAGACGCAGCGCGGTATCGGCCGTTACCGCACGGCGCTCGCGGACAATATCGTTGATGCGCGGCGCAGGAACCCGCAGCGCGGTTGCCAGAGCGTTTGCGCTCATTTCCAGCGGAACGAGAAAATCTTCGCGCAAAATCTCGCCGGGATGCACCGGACGCATGCCGTTTTTGACGCTCATGTCATTTCTCCGTTAGTGATAGTCCACAATTTCCACATTGGCAGGCCCTTGATCCGTCCATACAAAGCACACTCGCCACTGCCGGTTGATCCGGATGCTGTATTGCCCCTTGCGGTCACCGGCCAGCCTCTCCAGCTGGTTGCCAGGTGGTGAACGCAAGAACTCAAGCGTGGTAGCGGCTGCCAGCTGCGCCAGCTTGCGCGTGGCCACCAACTCAATGGTTTGAAATCGGCGACTGCGGCCGGTTTCGAACAGTGCTTGGGTGTCTTTGCATTTGAAAGACTGGATCATGGGAGCCATGATATAACGACTCGCGTTAAACATCAAGTGTTAAGGTGTTTGAGGCCAGCCTCATAGTCGGGTGCTTAATTCCAGCAAACCCCTTTGGAACGCTAGCTCGATGCCTGGAACTTGTCAGAAAACACGCATTATTAAGTATGACAACAGGATGCAAAGACCGGGCGGGTTCAGGCCAGCCATTTTTGACCTGGCGCATCTGACAGCGTGGCGGCGCATCTATGCTGGTGTCTGTTTGCTCGAATCTTTCCGCACGCGAATCTCGCCCGGTGACAGCGATATCCGCCAGGCGCGTGAGATGCGTTCCGCGTCTTCTGGGGAAAACTGCGTTTCCAGGTAGCGGATGATGTCTTCCTGTCGCGGCTGGCCGAAGGCCATGCGGTACAGCGCAAGGTTGCTTTGCAGCTGGGCATAGCGCTGTATGTCAATGCTCAGGGGCGGGTTGATCAGGCGGCGTGTGACCTTGTCGCCATCTGCGGTTTCGAATACCCAGTACGGACGCAGCCCGGTTTCAGCGGGGCCGAATTGCCGCGCAGCGCAATCAAACAGGGTCGTCCACAGGTCGCCGAAAGGCCGGAGACTTTCGTTGAGGCGGCGGCCGGCGTAGCGGGCAACGTTCTTGCGCACAGCATAGCCCTTGTAGCGGTGGACCCGGCCTTCGCGCTGTTCCAGGTCGACGGGGTTTGACGGCAGGTTCCAGTGGATGACCGAATGGCACCATGGGTGAAAATCCAGCCCTTCCTGGCCAACCGAGGTTGAGGCAAGGATGAACGGTCGAAATGGCGAATTGAACGCGGTTCTGACCAGCTCCTTGCGGTTGTGCTTTGCATCGCTATCGACCGCATCGCCAAAGCGCACGGCGTAGTGGCAGCGCATGTTGATGTCGGTATTTTGCCGCCCGCCGATACCGTCGGCGCGCACGCGCGTGGTGCGCAGGGACAGTGCGTCCCTGATTTCGGATGCAATGCGGGCAACGCGTTCGCCGTCGCTGTAGCCGCCCATTCCAAGGGATTCGCCGAGTATGTGGACGTGCTCATCAAGCACGGCCTGCAGATTGCCGTCGACGCAGTATTTCAAAACGCGCTGCCAGTAGGGCAGCTGACGGGTCTGGTCGTGCTGCAGCATGGCGGTGACTTCGGGCGCGTTGAACAGTGAGCGCAGGCCGTTGGCTACGGTTGCGGCTGCCGACAACAGGTCGGGATCGGTCCACGACAGGCGGGGCGCAGCGCGGTGCAGCGCTCGCAGGGCGCATATGCCCGGACCGCCCAGAACCATGTTGGCAAGGATCGTTTCGAAGTCGTCCGGGGGGCTGGGCAATAAACCTTCCGAGCGCATCTGTTGCGCAAACGCAGTCTGGTGGGCCTTCAGGCCGACCTTTGCGTCCTTGTCGTCGACGCTTTGCAGCTGCATGCCGCGGCGGCACCAGTCCTGGATACCGGCGCTGCCCTGTGCGGTCAGCCGCGCGATGAACTGCGAGAACCAGCCCAGATCTGTGACTTCGCGCGAAGGCGCGATGGGCAGTTTGTCTGTGCACGGCCCAAGCAGGGACTGTGCAACCGAGCGTGCCTCGCCCGAAGACAAGGCCGGGCGCCCGCCGGGGTGTTCAAGCGTGGCCGGGTCCAGCAGTGCGGCCAGCTCGGGCGAGGGAAAGAACAGTGCAAAGGCGGACATGATCTGGGGCGCGCCGTCTTCTCCGCGTGAATACGTCAGCAGCCTGGGCAGCGTGCTGACGTTTTGATAGGGCAGGCCATCCCTTGCGCGCAGCATGAGACGGTCAACCGCGTAGGAGGTCATGGCCGCAATGGCGTCGGGGACAACGTTCCAGCTGGAAAAAATCAGCTGCTTGGAAATGCTGCCGATGTTCTTGTATTCACCGGCTGGCTGCCAGTACGGCAGGGATGGCGGCATCCAGAGCAGACGCCACAGCTGCTGTTGCTCGATTTCGGCAATCAGGGGCCGCAGCTTCAGATTGCCGGGGTCAATCGCCTGCAGCGAGCGTATTTTGTGTGTTGGCAGGAAGGCGTTGCGGTGCTGCTTTACGGCCTTGCGGATTTCAGGACGGGTGCCCAGGGCGCTGTCAAAGCGCGTCTTGATCTTGTAGTCCTTCATGAAGTTGAGCAGGTAGGGACTGGATTTCCAGTATTCCACCACGCTACCCGTGTCCAGGATGTCGCCGATGCTGCCAAGCGCCTGCAGCTGTTTCAGGTCGCCGGTTTCGAGATCGGCCTCAAGCCGCTCTTCGGTCAGCATGGCGTCGTGCCGGGCGGTCAGACCAATGCGTTCCGTGCGACACATCAGGCGCATGAGGTTGTCCTGCAGGCTGCCGTCGTGCACTTCGACGTTGACAGACTGGCGCGGCCCCAGGCTCAGGGGCCAGGCTCGAATGGCAATGCCGTCAAGCGCGGCGGGCGAGACGTTGCCGTCAAGCCGCATGCGCCATTCATCGTCAATGGGTTCACAGCGAAGCTGCATGTCGGCATTGCGCAGCGCCTGGCGGGCCGTTTCGAGCTGTTGCTCAATGGCGGCGGCCTCGTCATCGGGTGCGTGCTCAACGGGCTGAAAGACCTCGCACACATCGGCAAGGCCCCTGCTTCCCATAAGCTGACTGATGCCGCCAACTCGATTTTTGGGGCCAGTCAGCTCAACCATGAACTCCACATTGCGGCGCTTGCTGCCGGGCGCAAAAACCGGGCTGGTGGCATTGGCCGAGCCGATCATGAGCCGGGTTTTATTTCCGGTTTCAAGCAGGTAGGACTTGGCATGCAGGCCGTCGGGTTCTGTTGCATTGTCTTCGCCCTCGTCACTGCTTTGGGCAGCCTCGGCCAGCACCCACAGCGCTGAGGCCAGCTTGCGCGTGGCAGGCCGCAGCGCGTTCAGCTCTTCCGGAAGCCCGAGTATCAGCGCCAGTTTCCCGGTGGATGCGTGGGCCTGGCGCACGGCGGTGTCGCTGATGAAAGGCGAGATGATGGCCAGTCGATCGGATGTGGGCAGCTGCCATGGTTGCCGGCTGTGGCCGATCAGATGAAAGGCATAGTCATCAAAACCTTTGGGCAGGGCCCAAACACAGCGGGAAGCGTCCGCCATCAGGCGTTCGAAATGCGCGCCGCGCTGTTGGTCAAGAGGTTTTGTAGCGCTGTTTCTGGCCGTGTTGAACAGGTCGACAATGGGCGTGTTGCGCTGGTCGGGCGAATCGCCGGCCTCACCGTCCAGGCGCACTGACAAATCCCATGAGCGGTCAGCGGTGAGGTTGCGCGACATCACCAGCAGCCGCAGCAGCGCCGGACGACTGTGTTCGTTTTTGCTGTTGCCGCCAGCAGCACTGGTATCACTGTCAACAAAGCGCAGCAGCATCACCTTGGGATGAAAGGCGCCGTCATGCGGTGCCCTGCAGGCGTGCAGCGTGCTTTCCAGCAGGCTGTAGAGCCGGTTGGGGCCGGCCGGCGCGCTGATGCGGCCGGCTTCGTGAAAGACGGCCAGCCTTGAGGCCACGCGGCGCAGCGAATCCAGCAGCGGAATGGGATCGCGCAGCGCGCCGGCATCGTGGTCCGAAGCGAGCACGGCCAGGTGAAGCGGCAGCGTCAGCAGGGTGTCAGGATGCAGCGAATAGGTGGTGGCAAGGCCGCAATCAAAGCTCATGCCGGCCGGCGGCGTCAGGGCGTCGGTCAGCAGGCTGCGCTGGTTGGGATCAAGCATGCTCAGCGCTCCAGTCCGGCGTGCAGGTCCTGCATGAACCACTGCACATTGCGCCAGCGATAGTTGAGCTGCGGCGTTGCGGAATCGCCACGCCAGTGTTTTCTGACAGAGGCGTTGTCAAAACGCGAGCGGCTGCGCTTGAGGGTGCGCTCTCGCCTGCGAATCAGTTCGCCGGCTTGCAGGCTGTCCATAACCCGCCCCTTCATCTGACAGGCCAGATCGTGCCAGCGGCGAACGAAATTCATTGCCGATGGGCGAATGCGATGGCGGGTGCTTTGGGCCAGGCGGAAGAAGTCATTAAGCGACCATGTCTGCAGCTCATCCCAGGGCGCACGCTGGCGCCAGTCGCCGATCTTTTCTGCGTGGCGATCAGCCCAGTCGAATCTCTCGATGTGTTGCGAAAGCAAAAAGCTGTAAAGAAGGCTGGCGCCGTGCATCAGATGTGAAAACAGCCTTGCGTGGTGAACAAGGCGGGCGATGTCGGGCGGCAGCTCGGCAGCGCGAAACTGCGTCCACGGAAAGTCCGATTCGTCCGGCTCATTGAGCTCGGCCAGCCATTTGAGATAGGTGCCGGGCTGGGTGGCATAAATGCGATCACGAAGAAATTCCGCTTCGTTAAAAGACAGCGCAATGGTTTGCTCTTTCAGGGGCGTGTTCAGCCACTGTTCGTTGCGGAAAAAAGCATGCCATGTGCTGGTTGCGTCCAATGGGGCCGAGCCGTGCTCCTTGCGCTGGCGCTCCATGGTCTTGCGGCTTGCATGAATTCGATCGATGGAGTTGTAATAGTTGGTCTGCGAGCCGTCGAACAGCCGCAACCCCCAGCTGCGAAGGCCGGCCCAGTATATGGAGCTGGGCATCCGCTTCAGGCTGCCACGGGCGCCCGAGCCGATAATGCCGCGCTGGCCGCTGTCGCTGAGCGTTTCAATCAGCCGCACTTCCATTTGATGTGCGCGCCTGGCAAATGCGCGGGCCGGAACCTGTCTGCTCTCCAGCCAGGCGTATGTCCACGGCACCAGCAGCATGTATTTGAGCCGGGTCTGGATAGTTGACGTTCCGGGAAACATGAGGTCGGACAGGGCATCACGAATATTGCCCAGACCCAGCTCGTCACGGGTGCCGGGCTCATTGAGCGTGGCCAGCAGCTGCTGGCTGCGTTCATGCGCCCTGCTGTCGAAATCCAGCCAGCTGATTGAAGATGTCATGGACAGGCCCCTTTTGATATATCTGGCGGAAACGGCCCGCACAGTGTCGACGCTTTCCTTGCAGAAGATTCAGCGCAAGCCCCGCCCGCCTGGTGCAACATTTGTAAAAGGTATCGGCAGAAATTGCAAATTGAGGATCAAAAAGCCGGTTGGTTCGGTGCTGTCGGTGTCTGTCAACGGCTTTCGCCCCTTTGTGAACCGCTGGTCTCGGACACCTGATGCAGAGGAAGCGCGATTGCGCGAGGAAAGCTTGCGTGGTCAAGGTTGCCTATATGTGGACGAGGCAATGTCTATCGTGACACAGGGATCCCTGCTCTTTGTCAGGGCAGCTGAAACTGCTTGAGTTCACAGCCAAAGGCCGGTTCCAAAAAAATGGCCCGGCGGTCTGGCCGGCCGGGCGCATTTCTTTGCGGCTAACCGCAAGATTTATTGCAAATGCGATTTAGTTGAACACCATTCCGCCGTCAACAAGAATCGACTGTCCGGTGATGTAATCGGAATCGGGGCCGGCGAGAAATGACACCACGCCTGCGACATCGGCGGGTTCGGACACCCTGCCCAGGGTAATGCCGCCGGTAAACTGCTCCCAGCCCCATTCTTCGGGCTTGCCGGCATCCTGAGCGGCTTTTTTCGCCAGGTCTTCCATGAGTGGTGTTCTGACAATGCCGGGTGCATATGTGTTGACGGTAATGCCGAGATCCGCCAGGTCTCTCGCGGCGGTCTGCGTAAATCCGCGAACCGCAAACTTGGTGGCTGAATACAGGCCTATGCCCGGGTTTCCAATGTGTCCGGCCTGGGATGCGGCGCTGATGATCTTGCCGCTGTGACCCAGCTTTTTGAAAGCGGCCACGGCTGCCTGGACGCCCCAGACAACACCGTTGAAGTTGATGGAAAACAGTTTCTCGATGCTTTCCTGTGTGATGTCCTCGATTGGAGATGTGGGCGCAATGCCGGCGTTGTTCACAATGACGTCGAAGCCGCCCAGTTCGGTTGTCGCCTGTTCCACTGCTGCGAACACGCTGTCCCGATCGGCGACGTCTACCTGGATGGCCTTGGCGCCACCCGCCTGGTTGCCAAGCTTTTCAGCCACCCGGGTTGCCGCTTCAAGGTTCAGATCCGCGATTGCAACCTTGAAGCCATCTGCGTGAAGCCGTTCGGCAATAGCCTGTCCAATGCCCTGCCCACCGCCGGTGACCAGCGCAACCTTGCCATTCTGTTTGTTTGACATCGTATTGTCTCCTGCCGTTTTCATGACCAATCCAGTGTTGCACCATTGAGCATAGCAGCGTGTAAACCGGCGCTCCGGTTGTTCGCCAATATTCTTTTACAAATCAGCGGCGCTTGACTT
>DATGSU010000142.1:0-4455 GCA_035302305.1 Wenzhouxiangella sp.
AAAGACGTTTTCGTTGAGCTTGAGCGAGCCGCGCACATCCGGGCCGATGGGCGACCAGCCGCTGGGGCTCCAAAGGCCCACGCCGGCCTCGACATAGTCGTAGTTCAGTTCAGCATGTGCGGCCGAGGCCGACAGGATAACAAGGGCGGCCAGCGCGGCCTTGAGAGAATTTTTCATTTCAGGTTTCCTTTCTGTGTTGGGGTGTTTTAAAAAGTCTGGTGAACAACAGTCACAAATAAAGGCAGGGAATGATACACGAGACCGGCGCCCATAAAGTGATGATCTGTAGTGAAACAACGGCTTGAGGTGGTCGGGAACCGGTTCGGCGAATGACTTTCCGCACGTGTGAATAGCGGCTGCGGCTGCTAAGCTGCCCGCTGAATTTCAACCTTTGGTCAACATCAAGGACGTTTCGATGCGATTTTTAAAAACAGCTATTGTGGCGGCGCTGCTCCTGACGGCGGGCGCGGCAGCGGCCGATTCCGCATTTTTGCTCAGTCACCCGACTGTATCAGAGCGGCATGTTGCCTTTATTTATGCCGGTGATTTGTGGGTGGCCGATCGCAACGGTGACCAGCCCCGTCGCCTGACGGCAACGCTGGCGGCAGAAAGCGAACCATATTTTTCTCCCGACGGCCGCCGGATTGCCTTCGCCGCCGATTATGAGGGCAACACCGATGTATACGTGGTTGATGTCGAAGGCGGCCAGCCCCGCCGGCTGACCTGGCACCCGGGCGATGATGTCCCCGTGGGCTGGAGCGCCGACGGCCAGCAGGTGGCCTTTTACTCCGCCCGTGAAGTTGACCAGGGGCGCTCGGGCCAGCTTTGGCACGTGCCGGCCGCGGGCGGGGCGCCCGAGCGGCAGATGGATGCACGTTTCTTTCGCGGCCGCTGGCATGCCGACGGCAAGCGCCTGGCTTATATTGACTTTGCTCCGGCCTACAACGGCCTTTATGGCGGCTCGGCCGGCTGGCGAGGCTATCGCGGCGGCACCACGCCCTCGGTGCGCATCATCGATGCGGACAGCGCGCAGGTGATGGATATTCCCGGCGAGCGCGTCAATGACTTTCAGCCATTCTGGCTGGGTGACCAGGTGGTCTTTATTTCCGATCGCCACGACAAGCGCTTCAACCTGTTTGCTTTCGACCCCGGCAGTGGTGAGATTGAGCGACTGACCGACCAGCAGGACTGGGATATTGTTTGGGCCGACGGCCATGGTGATCGAGTGGTCTACCAGGCCGGCGGCCGCCTGCATGAACTCAATGTTCAAAGCGGTGACGAGCGGGTGCTCGAGATCGCGCTGGATCCGGGCCTGCCCCGCCGGCGAGCGCGCTGGGAAAACGTCAGAAAAAATATCGAGAGGGTCGGCATTTCGCCCAGCGGCAAGCGCTTGCTTGTCACCGCCCGCGGCGAGGTGTTCACCGTGCCGGTCAAGCATGGCTCAACCCGCAACCTGACTGGCACCTCGGGCCAGCGCGAATACCCCGCCATCTGGTCGCCCGATGGTGAAAGCATTGCCTGGATCGTCGAATCGCTGGGCGGGCAGACGCTGGTGGTGGCCGACCAGCATGGCGCCGAAAAGCAGCGCCACCGTCTGGGCGATGATTTTTACCGCCTTGAGGCGTGGAGCCGCGAAAGCGACCGCTTGGCCTATACCGACAGCGGCACAGGCCTGTATGTGATCGATGCTCAAAGCGGCCGCAGCGAGAAAATAGCCGATGCGGCGCGCATGGGCGGTTTTTCGGTCGACTTTTCGCCCGACGGGCGCTGGCTGGCCTATACGCTTGAAGGCGACAATTATCTCAGCGATCTGGTTTTGCACGACTTTTCCGGCGGGCGCTCCCATGTGGTGAGCAACGGCATGGCCGATGTTGGCTCGGTGGCCTTCAGCCGCGACGGACAGTACCTGTATCTGGTTGCCTCCACCAACGCCGGCCCGCTGCAGTTTGGCCTGGACATGTCCACCCAGGAGCGTCCGTACCGGGCCGGTATTCACGCGCTGGTGCTTGCCGCAGATGGCCAGTCGCCGCTGGCCCCGCGCACCGGGGACGAGGCGGATGAGACGGAAAACGGCAACGATGATGAAAACGCAGACGGCAAGAACGACGGGGTCGTCGATGTCGGGGTGGATCTGGACGGCCTGTTCGAGCGCATGGTGGCCCTGCCGGTGCCCAAGGGCAATTACCGCAGCCTGGCCGTGGCCGGCGATGGCAGCCTGCTGTGGATGCGCTACCCGCAGGCCGGCTCCGTGGAGCCCCTGCCCGGCCAGCCCGCCAGCGGGGAAAATCGCCTGATGCGTTTCGATTTTGACGAGCGCAGCGCCGAGACCGTGTTTTCCGGCCTTGGAAGTTTTGATGTCAGCGCCGACGGCAGCAAGCTGCTGATCGAGCAGGGCAGTGCGCTCAAGGTGGCCGATGCCGGTGCCGACATCAAGCCCGAGGATGTGGATCTTTCCGGATTGTCCATGCGCGTTGAGCCGGCCGCCGAGTGGCTGCAGATCTTCAACGAGGGCTGGCGCATGCAGAAAAAATACTTCTACGCCGACAACCTGCACGGCCTGGACTGGGACGCCGTCTACGAGCAGTATCGGCCGCTGGTTGATCATGTCGGCCGGCGCGAGGACCTCAATCGCCTTATGGTTGAGATGATTGCCGAGCTGCACGCCGGCCACAACCGGGTGGGCGGCGGCGATATCCACCGCGAAAGCGGTCCGTCGGCCGGCCTGCTGGGCGCCAATTTCCGCATCACCAACCATCGCTGGCAGATTGAGCGTGTCTATACCGGTGAATCGTGGAACGCGTTTTTGCATGCCCCCCTGGCCCAGCCCGGCAACAGGGCGCAGGCCGGCGAATACATTCTGGCCGTCAACGGCCGCGAGCTGGATGCCGATGACAACCTGTTTGAGCATTTGCACAACACCGCCGGTGAGCAGGTGTCGCTCAGGGTGGGGCCGTCGGCCGACGGCGCGGATGCGCGCGACATTGTCGTTGAGCCGGTTGACAGTGAGCAGCAGCTCAGGCTGTGGGCCTGGGTGGAAGCCAACCGCCAGCAGGTTGACGAGGCCACCGAAGGACGCGCGGGTTATATCTATCTGCCCAACACCGCCGGAGCCGGCTACACGTTTTTCAACCGCATGTTCTACGCACAGCTCGATCGCGAAGCGCTGATTATCGATGAACGCGGCAACGGCGGCGGCCAGGCGGCCGACTACATCGTCGAGGTGCTGTCGCGACCGCACCTGTCCAACTGGGTGTACCGCCACGGCCGGTTAAGCAGCACACCGTTTGGCGCCCTGCACGGCCCCAAGCTGATGATGATCGACCAGGACGCCGGCTCCGGCGGCGACTACCTGCCCTATGCCTTCCGTCAGCTGGGCATCGGTCCGCTGCTGGGCACGCGCACCTGGGGTGGATTGATCGGCATTTTCAACAACGAGCCGTTTGTGGACGGCGGCGTGATGACCGTGCCGCATTTCCGCTTTTCCGACGTCGACAACCGCTGGACGGTGGAAAACGTGGGGGTGGCGCCCGACATCGAGGTAAAGCTCAATCCCGTGGCCACCAACGACGGGCGCGACAGCCAGCTGGAAGCAGCCATCGAGCAGATCAATACCCTGCTGGAAAACTACGCCGATGACATTCCGCGCCACGCCCCGCCTCTGCCCGAGGAGTTGGGCAAATAGTTTTCCAGGGCACAAGCCCTTCTGTGTCATGACAGATGTCCGCTGCGGGCCTTCCCGCAGCGGCTTGCGGCCCTCCTATCCACCTTCCCCAGTCAAAAGCAGCTTGACGCGCGGCCCGTCATGTCGCAACATATTGTGGTCACGGCGCCCCATGAGCACAATATCTTGGGGTCACCAGCCAAATCTGGTGAAGGGAATCCGGTTAGAGCACGCTGTTCAATTCCGGAGCTGTCCCCGCAACTGTAGGCGGTAGTGCCGGCGCACAAGGCCACTGGTTCCAGGCGGAACCGGGAAGGCGCGCCGGGGCGATGATCCGCAAGCCAGGAGACCTGCCGTGCATCAGGGAGGCCGTCGCCCGTTTTGGGGCAGCGTGCCGTCAGACCTGACTTCGATTGGCCCGGGCGGGGGTTTCCGGCGGTTGCGGTTTTCTGCCGGCGCTCATCCGCGCTGTCGCCCGTTACCGTCCCCATCCTCCTCCCGGCCGACTTTGGCACAACGGAGGATTGCATGAAAACACATCGCTTAACTGATTTTTCCCCACCCGCGAGGCTTGCCCGGCGCCCTGTGCGCTGAGCCGGCAAGCGTTTGTCTGTGCGGGCCGTACTGCCCGCCAAAAATCGGCGCCGGCCGCGGGGCCGGCCGATCCAATCCGAGGGAAAAACAATGATTGAAACTGTCATCAAGCGTGACGGCCGCATTGAGCCGTTCAAACCGTCCAAGCTCAACGGCTGGGGCGAATGGGCCGCCCGGGCGCTGGGGCCCGAAGTGGACTG
>DATGSU010000143.1:0-5972 GCA_035302305.1 Wenzhouxiangella sp.
CTATGGCGGCTATCTGACGCTGATGGCGCTGGCACAGCAGCCGGGGGAATTTGCCGCCGGCGTGTCCGTGGCACCGGTCACCGACTGGACGCTGTACGACACCCACTACACCGAACGCTATATGGGCCTGCCCGAAGACGCCCCTGAAGCCTGGAAAGAATCGGACGTTCTGACCCACGCCGACCACATCGCCGATCCGCTGCTGCTCATTCACGGCATGGCCGACGACAACGTGCTGTTTACGCACTCAACCCGGCTCATGCACGCCCTGCAGGCGCGTGCATTCGAGTTTTCGCTGATGACCTACCCCGGCGAGAAACACGCCATTTCCGGCCAGCAGCCCCAGCTTCACGTCTGGAAAACCATCACCGGATTTTTTGACCGCCATCTTGGCAACAAACAAGGCTGAGCCTGCTGCCATGCAGGCCCGCACAAGAAAAATCCCGGCCGGTGCCGGGATTTTTCATGCAACCATCATCCAGCGGCGCCTCAGCCGGGCACCGGCTCGCCCGAAGGCTCCTCGCCGTGATCGCCGCCGCCTGTCGAGGGCGGCTCGCTGTCGGTCCAGTCCTCGGGCGGATCAGGCACCTGCCCATCCATGATCTGGTCAATCTGGCGGGCGTCGATGGTCTCATAAAGCATCAATGCGTCCGCCATCAGGTGCAGCTGCTCGTCGTGGTCGATCAGAATCCGGCGCGCGCGCTCATAGGCCGCATCAATGATCTTGCGAACTTCCTTGTCAATCAGGCGGTGGGTTTCGTCCGAGACATTCTTCTGCTGGGTCACCGAGCGGCCCAGAAACACTTCGCCTTCGTCATCGTCGTAGGTAAGCGGCCCAAGCGCGTCGCTCAGGCCCCACTTGGACACCATGTTGCGGGCAATTTCGGTGGCGCGCTCAATGTCATTGGATGCACCGGTGGTGACCTTTTCCTTGCCGTAAATCAGCTCCTCGGCCACGCGCCCGCCAAACAGGCTGGCCAGCTGTGATTCAAGCTGGGTCTTGTTCATGCTGTAGCGATCGGCCTCGGGCAGGAACATGGTCACCCCAAGCGCCCGGCCGCGCGGAATGATGGTGACCTTGTAGACCGGATCGTGCTCGGGCACGATGCGGCCGACAATGGCGTGGCCCGCCTCATGATAGGCCGTCAGGCGCTTTTCATCCTCGGACATGGCCATGGACCGGCGCTCGGCGCCCATCATGATCTTGTCCTTGGCCAGCTCAAAGTGGCGGTGTTCCACGGCCTTGTGGTTCTCGCGCGCGGCAAACAGCGCCGCCTCGTTGACCAGGTTGGCCAAGTCGGCGCCGGAAAAGCCCGGCGTGCCGCGCGCAATCAGCCGCGCATCCACGCCTTCAGCCAGGCGCACCTTGTTCATGTGCACCTTCAAAATCAGCTCGCGGCCCTTCAGATCGGGCAGCGGCACCACCACCTGGCGGTCAAACCGCCCGGGCCGCAACAGCGCCTGGTCGAGCACATCCGGGCGGTTGGTGGCGGCAATCATGATGATGCCCTCACTGCCTTCAAAGCCGTCCATTTCAACCAGCAGCTGGTTAAGGGTCTGCTCGCGCTCGTCGTGTCCGCCGCCCAGGCCGGCACCGCGCTGGCGGCCCACGGCATCAAGCTCGTCAATAAAAATGATGCAGGGCGCGTGCTTGCGGGCAGTTTCAAACATGTCGCGCACCCGCGAAGCGCCCACGCCCACAAACATTTCGACAAAATCGGATCCGGAAATGGAGAAAAACGGCACCTTGGCCTCGCCGGCAATGGCGCGCGCCAAAAGCGTCTTGCCGGTGCCGGGCGGGCCGACCAGAAGAACGCCCTTGGGAATGCGGCCCCCCAGGCGCTGGAACTTGCCCGGATCGCGCAAAAACTGCACCAGCTCAAACACTTCGTCCTTGGCCTCATCGCAGCCGGCCACATCATCAAAGGTGACCTTGATCTGATCTTCGCCCTGCAGCTTGGCGCGCGACTTGCCAAAGCTCATGGCGCCGCCGCGCCCGCCGCCACCGCCCTGCATCTGGCGCATGAAATAAACCCACAGGCCGACCAGCACCAGCACCGGCAGCAGGCTGATCAGAATATCAATCAGAATGGACCGCTCTTCGGGCGGCCGGGCCTTGATTTCGACGTTGTTGTCGAGCAGATCCTTGATCAGGCCGTCGTCGCCTGGGGCCACGACGCGAAACTGCTGGCCATCGCGGGTCAGGCCCATGATGACCTTGCCGCCGCTGCCTTCCTGAATTTCAACGCTGCTTATGTTGCCGTGCTGAACCTCGTCCAGAAAGTGCGAGTAGTTCATGTCGCGCTGCTGAATTTCAGGCTGCGAGTAGTGATTGAATACACTCATCAGCACAACGGCGATGATGATCCACATCACCAGGTTTTTGGCAAAATCACTCAAAACTAGACTCCGCAGTTGTTTATCAACTCTTGGCTGGATTTTACGACAATCACATCAACGCTGCTTTCAGGCCCGCGGACGTGACGCCACCAGATACACCTCGCGACTTTCGGCCCGCGAGGCCGCCGGCTTGCGAACGCGCACCTGCGCATAGCTGCTGCGCAGCTCGGCCAGGCAGGCATCAAACCCCCGGCCCTGAAACACCTTGACAACAAAAACGCCCCGGCTATCCAGCCAGTCCCGGGCAAAGGCTGCCGCCAGTTCGGCCAGATACATGCTCCTGGCCTGATCGGACGGGCTTATACCCGACATATTGGGGGCCATGTCCGACAGAACAAGGTCGGCGCGCTGTCCGGCCATCGCTTCTTCAAGCGCAGCCAGCGGTTCGTCTTCGCGAAAGTCGCCCTGGATAAAGGTCACCCCGTCAATTGGCTCCATGGGCAGAATATCCAGCCCTGTCACCACGCCCTGCGGCCCAACCCTTTCCAGCGCCACCTGGCACCAGCCGCCGGGGGCTGCGCCCAGGTCGACCACCCGCTGCCCGGGCCTGAAAAACCGGTCCTTTTCGTCCAGCTCAATCAGCTTGAACGCCGACCGGGCCCGGTAGCCCTCGCGCTGCGCACGCTTGACATAGGGGTCTGCCTTTTGTCGCTTTTTCCAGTCCATGCGATTTCAGTCCGTCTCAAAAACTGTCGTTGCTGTTTGCCGGCTGCAAGCGCGCCGGCATGCATACAGAGCGCAACCCAACGTGCTTTCACGTTAACATTGGCCATTGTGCAATCAAATTCAATTGTCGTCATGCCGCTATCAACCAGCCAGAAAAAACATCTGCGCGGCCTGGGCCATGCGCTAAACCCGGTCGTGATTGTGGCCGACAAGGGCCTGAGCGAAAATGTCCGGGCCGAAATTGATCAGGCGCTGGACCACCATGAGCTCATCAAGATCAGGCTCAAGGCCGAACGAGAACAGCGCCGGGCCTGGACGGCGGAGCTGGTGGAAAACACCGGCGCCGAGCTGGTTGACCGCATTGGCCAGGTCATCTGCCTGTACCGCCGCAACCCCGAAAAGCCGAAAATACAACTGCCTTGAAAACTCTTTATCTGCCATGCTGCTGACCGAACACACCACCACCGAACACAACCAGATTCGCGGCATAGAACCCGGCCGGGTTTTTGTGACCGACCAGTGGTACAGCAACAGCCTGCTGGTGGGCGCACATTATCTCAAGCACGACTGGCCAGTGGTCGAACTGGGCGATTTCACCGCGGAAATCGCCGCACCCCTGGTCGAGCTGGGCCCCGAGCTGATCATTGTCGGGGCCGGCCGTCGCCAGCAGTTTCTTGCGCCCGAAATCCAGCATATATTCCTGCAGGCCGGCATTGGCGTGGAATGCATGACCCTGGACGCAGCGGCGCGCACCTTCAACGTGCTGATGAGCGAAGACCGGCGCGCCCTGGCCGCGCTCATCATTTCTGCGGAAGATAGTCCAGCGGATTGACCGGCTTGCCGTCGCGGCGAATCTCGAAATGAAGCAGCTCCTGGCGCCGGTCGTCCAGCCCCAGCTCGGCAATTTTCTGCCCTCTTTTCACCTCGCTTCCTTCATTGACCACAAGCCTGCGGTTGTGCGCATAGGCCGAAAACAATGAACTGGTGTGCTTGATGATGACCATGGCGCCGTAGCCGCGCATGTTGGAGCCGCTGTAAACCACGGTTCCGGAAGCGGCGGCGACCACATCCTGGCCTTCCCTGCCCGCCAGGCCCAGCCCTTTTCGCGTCGAGGCCGGATCGAACGGCTTTTTGACCCCGGCATCCACCGGCCACTGCCAGACAACCCCGCCCACGGTGCGCGTTTTGCCCGAGGCCGAGGACACGGCCGCGTTCGGGGCAGGCCGTGTTTTTGGCTGTGAGGCTGCAGTCGGGGCTTTTTGCTGTGAGGCCGCAGGTGGAGTTTTTGCAGTGGCCGCCGGCCTGGTGCCGGCTTTTGATGAGCCGGACGAAGCCCTGTCGGGCTCTGTCGGCCGGCGCCCGGAGCTGGCCGGCGATTTTTGCGCGCTCTGTCCGTTGCTGGCAACCCTGGGCGGAGCGCTGGTGCGCAGCTCCTGTCCGGGACGAATGGTATAGGGCGCATCCACGCCGTTCCAGCGCGCCAGATTGCGCCAGTCCAGGCTGTATCTGAACGCAATGGAATACAGGGAGTCACCGCGCTTTACCGTATACCACGGCGGTGCAGGCTCGGATGCGCGCCGGGGCGCGGCTGGCGGCTCTCTGTGTGGCTGGCTTGTGCCCGCCCGGCTGTCCTTTTGGCCCGGCTGCCAGGGCGCACACGCCGCTGCCAGCAGCAGCGCCAGCATCGCCAGAATCCGGCCGGTCGGTCCTAAACAAGCCACCACAGCAACCCGCCAACAAAAATGACAGCAATCATCAGCCACCCGGCAAGATCAACCCACCGGCGCAGGTGGTCGGCCACCTGTCGGCCACCTGCAAAAATAATACCCGACACCAGATAGAAGCGCCCGCCGCGACCTGCGAACGCCCCCACAAGAAAGCCGGCCAGCGGCGCCCCGAGCGCGCCGGCGGCAATGGTCACCACCTTGAAGGGAATGGGCGTAAAGCCCGCCAGCATCACAAACCATACGCCCCAGCGATCAAATGCATCGACGGCGGCATCATAGCCGGCAATATACCCGGCCCGCTCGATAACGGGCAGCACCGTTTCAATGCCAAACCAGCCGATCAGATAGCCAAGCAGCCCACCCAGCACGGAGCTGAGCGTTGTCACCGTGGCCAGGCGCCATGCCGAGTCGCGCTCGGCCAGCACCATGGGAATGAGCATGACATCGGGCGGAATGGGAAAAACCGTGGCTTCGGCAAAGCTCAGGCCGGCCAGATAACGCTGGGCGTGGCGGTGGCGCGACCAGCCCAGCACCCGATCATACAGGCTTTGAAACATAAGGCCCGGTCAGTCCAGTCCTTCAAGCAGCGGCACAAAGCTGACGGCGCCCAGCTCCTGACGCTGCAGCCCCTCGCTGGTGCGCTCAATCCGCACCAGCTCCTGTCCACCCGCTTTTTGTTCGGGCGCCACCAGCACGCCCCCCACTGCCAGCTGGTCGTACAGCGCAGCCGGTATGCGCCCGCCGGCCGTCACCACAATGGCATCAAACGGCGCCTGCGAAGGCCAGCCTTCCATGCCGTCGGCGTGGCGCAGGTAGACATTGTGCAGCCCGAGCCGATACAGCCTCTGGCGGGCGCTGCGCAGCAGCTCGCCGATTCTTTCAGTGCTGAACACCTGGTCGGCCAGGTGGGACAGCACCGCCGCCTGGTAGGCCGAGCCGGTGCCGATTTCAAGCACCTTGCCCAGCGGCTCGTCGCGCATCACCGCCTGGGTCATGAGAGCAACAACAAAAGGCTGTGAAATGGTCTGCCCCCGCCCTATGGGCAGCGGCGTGTCGTCATAGGCGCGCGATGCCAGCGCTTCGTCCACAAACAGATGACGCGGCACGGCCAGCATGGCTTCAAGCACCCGCTCGTCGTGAATGCCCTTGGTTCGCAAACGGTCGATCAGTCGCTTTCGG
>DATGSU010000144.1:0-3068 GCA_035302305.1 Wenzhouxiangella sp.
CTGGAAAATGCCGTGTCGGTGGGCCTGTATGAAAACCTCGACAATGCCCGCCAGCGCCAGCGCCGCATCCGCGCGCTGGGCTTTGACGCCCGGCTCGAAGTGCGGCGCGAAACAACGCCGCAGTTCTGGATTGACTATCACGTCGAGGACGGCGGCAATCCGCCCTGGAAGTACGTGGTGCGCGCCTCACCCGGATCACAGCGCATTCGCGTACCCTGTGGCCACAACGGCAATCTTGCCCAAACCAAACGCTGAACCAAATCATGGAATTTCGCCTTCGCGCCCGCATTTTCTCCAGCAAGGCCGGCCCCTGGCTGCGCCTTATGCGCCTTGACCGGCCCATCGGCATTGCCCTGCTGCTGTGGCCCACCTGGTGGGGCCTGTGGTTTGCCGCCGGCGGCTTTCCATCGTTCAGGAATCTGGCGATCTTCACCACCGGCGTCATCGTCATGCGCACCGCCGGCTGCATCATCAACGACTTTGCCGACCGCGATCTCGACCCGCAGGTCGAGCGCACCTTCGACCGCCCGCTGGCCGCCGGTGAAATTGCCCCGCGCCAGGCCCTTGTCCTGTTCTTCATCCTGCTGGCCGCCGCATTCGTGCTGGTGCTGTTCACCAACAAACTGACCATCATGCTGGCGTTTTTCGGCGCCCTGCTGGCCGCCACCTACCCCTTCTTCAAGCGCTTTACCCATTTCCCCCAGCTGGTGCTGGCTGCCGCGTTCAGCTGGTCCATCCCCATGGCCTTTGCGGCCGAGGCCGGCACCATTCCGCAGCTGGCCTGGTGGCTGTTTGCCGCCAATTTTGTCTGGACCGTCATCTTCGACACCGAATACGCCATGGCCGACAGGCGCGACGACCTGAAAGTGGGCGTCAAATCCACCGCCATCATTTTTGGCCGCGCCGATGTGCCCATTCTGGGCGCGCTGATGGGCATCATGACCGCGCTCCTGCTCATTATCGGCGTGCACTTTCTGCCCGAGCTGGCCTGGTTCACCGCCGTGGCGCTGGTCTTCATCCATTTCCAGATTCAGCTGTGGCGCATTCGCGAACGCGAGCCTGCGGCCTGCTTTCGCGCCTTTTTAAGCAACCACTGGGTTGGCATGATCCTCTTTGCCGGACTGGCCGTATCGCTGGCCCTGCGCGGCGGATAAGCGCGGGCTTCACCTCAGGCCCTGGCCACCACCCATACATCCACCCGCCCAACGCCGGCGTTTTTCAGCGCCGCCGCACAGATGGCCAGAGTGGTGCCGGTGGTCATGACATCATCCACCAGCGCCACATGCCGCAAGCCGTGCAGCCGCCCCGTCACCCCAAACGCTCCGCGCAGGTTGCGGCGACGCTCAACCGCCTTCAGCCCCGACTGGGCCCGGGTGGCGCGCACGCGCCGCAGCGCCTCCAAAACCGGAATTTGGCCCAGCTGGGCCGACAGGTCACCGGCCAGCAGGCGCGACTGGTTGAAACCGCGCCACAGCTCCCGGCGCCAATGCAGCGGCACCGGCACCAGTGCCTGCGGACGGTGGGCGCCCAGCGCCACCAGCCGGCGGGCCGTGAGCGCGGCCAGAACCCGACCGGCGGCCAGATTGCGCTGAAACTTGAAGCGTCTGATCAACACCTGCAGCGCATGGTGGTAGGCATAGCCCGCCCAGGCCCGATCAAATGCCGGCGGACGCCGACTGCAGCGGCCGCATAGCTTGCCGGCCACGTGCAAGGTCAGCCCGCAGCGAATGCAGGCATGCCTGGCCACCGGCAGATCCGCCGCGCAGCCGCTGCAGCAATCCATTTTTGCGTCCGCAAACCCGCCGCAAATCAGGCATACTGCCGGCAGCAGTCTGTAACCTGCCTTCGAGAGCATTCACCCGTCCGCATTTCATTGGCCAACGGCATCACCATGCCACAAATACCGGTTTTACAAAATACCCGGCCGCCGGCCGCCGACGTGCGCCAGCGCTTTGGCCGGGTCGCCGGCCACTACGATCAGCACGCCGAACTCTACGAGCTGGTGGCCGAACGGCTGCTGGGGCGGCTCGATGGTCTGCACTTCAAGCCGCAGCGCATTGTTGATCTGGGCTGCGGCACGGGGCGCCACGCGCTGACCCTGCGCGAACGCTTTCCCGAGGCGCAGATTCTGGCCCTGGACTGCAGCCCGGCCATGCTCGAACAGTCGCGCCGCCGGCGCGGCCGCTGGCGGCCGCGTTTTGACCTGGCGCTGGCCGACTATGACGCCCTGCCGCTGGCCCAGGGCAGCGTCGATCTGGCGTTTGCCAACATGTCGCTGCAGTGGGGCACCAGCCTGGCCAATCTGCTCATGGGGCTGCGCCGCATCATGCAGCCCGACGGCATGGTGCTCATGACCCTGCCCGGCCCCGACACCCTGGCCGAGTTGAAAAGTGCGGGTGCCGACCTGACTGTTGGTCAGACCACGCATGCCCAGGAGCTGGGCGACTGGCTGTTCAACGCCGGCTTTCAGGAGCCTGTTCTGGACACCGACTGGCTCACCACCTCGCACTCGGGTCTGGACACCCTGCTGCAGGACCTGTCGGCGCTGGGCATGAACGTGACGCTGCCGGGCACGCGCGCAGCGTTCGAAAAACGCCTGCACACGCCCGATGAAAATGAACTTATTTCAACCTGGGAAGTCCTCTACGCCACCGCCTGGTCGCCCGGAAAACCTTCCGGAACAGGCCGCACGAACAAGACAACATGATATTCTTGCGCCTCGCCCGGCAAGTTGCCGCCCGAGCCTACAAACCCCCGCTATTTCTAGAACACCCATGTCAAAACAGCACAAGCAGATCGACGCCCACAACCAGGCCACCAACGAATTCATCGCGCTGGCCAACCAGCTGGTCAACGACCGCGGCTTCGAGCGCAACCTTGTTTCCGCCGCGCTGATGGCCGCCTCGGGCGTGTACGCCACCTTCATCGCCGCCGGCAACCAGGGCTTCCTGGCCGAAAATGGCGTTGACAAGGTGGCCGGTATTTACAAGAATAACCTTGCGTACATCCAAAAGCGCAAAAAGGAAGAGCTTGAAGCACAGGGCCTCAAGCCAAAGCCGCTTGCCGAA
>DATGSU010000145.1:0-2714 GCA_035302305.1 Wenzhouxiangella sp.
CAGCGCCTGCCCCTGGGGTGCCGGCAGCTGCTTGCTGCCCAGGCCGTAGGCCTCGTGCAGAATGAATATCAGCGACACCACCAGAATCGGCCCCAGCCACGCGCCCAGAAACTGGCCGTACTGCTGAACCCGCGGCGTGGCACCCACCAGGTAGCCCGTCTTCAGGTCCAGCATCAGGTCGGTGGCCTGACTCATGGCCACGCACACCGCAGCGCCCACCATGACTGCGGCAATGATGGCGGCAGAGTCATCCATGCCGCGCGTGATGAATATCATGATGGTCACCGCAATCAGCGTCATGCCCGACAGCGGCGACCAGTTGGTGCGGCCGATTGCTTCCGAAAGAATGACGCCGGCAATCCATATCCACAGCACGCCCACCAGGCCCATGGCAATGCCGCGCCCCCAGCCGGTCTGTTCTGTAGAGGCCACCGCCATGAACACCAGCAGCAGGGTGGCGCCGGCAATGGCGAAATAAAGCAGCTTGATGGGCATTTCATCGCGCGCCAGCGCCGCCTCGCTCTTGGCCGCGCTTTGCATGCTCTTGATGGCGGTAACAATCAGCGGCAGGGCCATGAGCACGCCGGCCACCGCCCCGCCTATCAGCATGCCAATGCCCACCGGGCGGTACAAAAACTGCTGCAGCCTGTCCGGATCGGTCATGCTGCTTGCGGTGTCCGGGTCGACCGGCATCAGCCCGCTCAGATCGAGAAACGGCGCCAGCACCCAGTAGCACAGAAAACCGCCGATGATAAAGGCCACGCCGCCCTTGCCGGCAATATAGGCCACCCCGACAGTCAGCAGCGACACATACCAGATGCCGTTCATGTATTCAGGCATGCCAATGCGGCTGCCCAGGTCAAAATACTCAACGCCGTAAATCTTGACGATGATATGAACCACAGCCGCAACCACGGCGGCGCCCACCAGATACATGGCTTTTCTGATTCCGGCTCCCGGCGACTTGAGAATGGTGGCCACAGCCACGCCGCCGGGAAAGGTCAGCCGCTCGTAGTCAATCATCTGCTTGCGCAGGGGAATGATGAAGGCAATGCCCAGGAAAGCGCCGGCCATGGCACCAAAAACGAGAAGAAGCGGGTCAAAGTCGGTCTGGCCGAGAATGAAAAAAGCCGGCACCGAGAACATCAGCCCGGACGACGCACCGTTGACGGCGCTGGCCGTGGTCTGGACGATATTGACTTCAAGAATGGAACTGCGGCGCAGAATACCGCGCAAAATGGCAAAGCCGAGAATGGCCGCCAGCTCCGACCCTTCGATGGAAAACCCCAGAATAAGCGCAGCATAACCGATGCTTACGGCGATGACCGCGCCCAAGAAGTTGCCCACCAGAAAGGAGGCAATGGTTAGCTCCGGGTAGGCCCCGTGACGTACGACAGGCGACGATTTTGCGTTCACTTGAAGCTGATCTCCGATGTCCGATCCGACTGCGCGAGCCGTCCACTCCCTGCCCGCTGGGCGGAAAGCCTAGCGCATAATCGACCCGTGCTCAACGTCAACTTCGATTTGACGCCGGGAATCCGCCATAATATGCCGCTGTGCCGAGCGGCCCACTGATCCGCGCAAACCAGGAATTGCCAAAACCCATGGACAAGAACAACCCCCGCTCTCTGAGCTATCGACAGGCCGGTGTGGACATTGACGCCGGCAACGCGCTGGTTGAAAAAATCAAGCCGCTGGTGGCGGCCGCCTCCCGACCCGAAGTCATGGGCAGCCTGGGCGGCTTTGGCGGCCTGTTCCATCTGGGCGACAAATACCGCGACCCGGTGCTGGTTTCAGGCACCGATGGCGTCGGCACCAAGCTGATGCTGGCCCAGCAGCTTGATCGCCACGACACCATAGGCATTGACCTGGTGGCCATGTGCGTCAATGACGTGCTGGTCTGCGGTGCCGAGCCGCTGTTTTTTCTCGACTACTTCGCGTGTGGCGAACTGGACATTGACACCACGGCGGCCGTCGTCGCCGGCATTGCCGAGGGCTGCCGCCAGTCCGGCTGCGCACTGATTGGCGGCGAAACGGCTGAGATGCCCGGCATGTACGGTCGCGGGGAATACGATCTGGCCGGCTTTGCGGTCGGCGCAGTCGAGCACGACGAACTCATAAACGGCTCCGCCATCGACGACGACTGCGTCGTTCTCGGGCTGGCCTCCAGCGGCGCCCACAGCAACGGCTATTCGCTTATTCGCGAGGTGCTCAAGCACAGCGGCGAACAGCTGGACGCACCCATGGGCACAACCACCCTGGGCGATGCCCTGCTGGCGCCTACCCGCATTTACGCCCCCCAGGTCAAAAAACTGCTGGGCAGCCATGACATTCGCGGCATGGCCCACATCACCGGCGGCGGCCTGACAGAGAACATTGTGCGCATCGTGCCCGACCACCTCGGGCTCGAAATTGACAGCCGCGCGTGGCCGCGGCCCGAATTGTTTTCCTGGCTGCAAAAAGCCGGCAATATTGCCGATGCGGAAATGCGGCGCACCTTCAACATGGGCATAGGATTCGTGCTTGTCGTGCCGCAGGGCGCTGCGAACGATATTGCCGCCGCGCTGGACGAGCCCGTGCATGTCATCGGGCGCGTGACCGCCCGCGACCAGGCCTCAACGCGCGTCCGGTTTCTTTGACCGTGCCGGCAGCGGCAAAAAAGCGACTGGTTGTTTTGCTGTCGGGCCGCGGCAGCAACTTTGCCGCCATTCACG
>DATGSU010000146.1:0-2756 GCA_035302305.1 Wenzhouxiangella sp.
GCACTGGATATCAATGGACGTCCGCGCGTTTTCAACCAGCGCCAGGCGGGCGGCGAACGCATCGTGCGGATCGTCCAGCCGCAGCAGCCCGCTGCGGCCGTCGGTCGGCCGGGCACTGTCAGGCGCGGGCACGTTTACAGCACCGCACAACAGGGGGCGAACAAACGTCTGTAGCCTGCCTGGGAATACATGCAGTTCATGGCCGCCTCCGGATATGGGTCTGATGGAAAGTGTAGCCGTCGCGGCGGCCGGCGGGGATATCAAACAGGGGTTTGTATGGTGCACGCATTGCGAATTGGGTAAAATGCCTGCACAAACACCTTCGTGGGGCCGTAGCTCAGTTGGGAGAGCGCAGCATTCGCATTGCTGAGGTCAGGGGTTCGACTCCCCTCGGCTCCACCATTTTCCCCCCACCTGCTCGTTAGCGCACACCGCTAAAAGTCCATGCTGAAGGCCACCGAACCGAAAGAATGGGCGCGTTCTGACTGCTGATCGAATTCCCGCGTTCGCCATACCTTCATAAAGGCCAGCCGCATGCCGTGTCCGCCAACAATCCACTGGCTGCTAAGGCCGGCCGCCGCCTGTGCCACCAGGGGCTTGCGGTCAACGCTGTGGCTTTTGCGAAACAGGTTGCCGTCCAGCGAAAAGTCCCAGCCCGCGGCCTTGGCTTCCATACTCAGAAAAGCGTGGATGCCCGGTCGCGGCGCCCGGCTGGAGTCCGGTTTGGTTTCCGCCAGCCGCGACAGGCTGGACGGCGGACGGTTTTCGGCGCCGGGGCGAATTGAATAGCTGCCAAAATCATTGGGAATGTTCCTGCCGGCGCGCAGCTCCAGGCTGACGCTGGCAGAGGTTTCTATGTTGCCCAGGCGCAGCGCCCAGCCGCCCACTGCATCGGCGCCCCAGCCACGGTGCACGGCGCCGCGCACGTAGGGCTTGTACTTGCGCTCCATGGTCAGCAGCAGGGCCGGTTCGTTGCCCAGCTGGTTGTCCCAGCCGGCAAAGCGCTCAAAGCCGCGAATGTCGTGGACCAGGTTCTGGGCTTCACGGGCCAGCGACATGGGGCCGATCACGCCCAGGGTCAGCTCGCGCTGGTCGAGCATTTCGTAGCTGCGGTCTTCAGGGTGAACGCGGCGGTTCCAGCCCAGGCCCATATACAGAAGCCCGGCGTAGGGGCGGTCGTTTTCAATGAGATCGGTGCGCTTCATGTCCTCGGGGGTGTACATGTTTTGGCCGATACGCACCACCAGGTTCTGTCCGGCGGTTTCGGCCCCGGCCTTTTCCGAGAATTTTGAATCGGCTTCATTGAGCAGCCGGGCATACAAACTCACCGGCATGGGCAGGCAGCGGGGGCGCAGCTTGTCTTCCAGGTCGTGCGAAATCAGCGTCAGCGACACGCCGTTGGTGTAATTCTTGTCGGTACCGGCCACCAGGTCGTTTTCAACCCGCAGGGTGCCGCCGCGCCAGCGCAGGGTTTCCTCCGGGCTGCAGTCGGCCGCCTGTGCCGGCAGGCTGGACAGGGCGAACAGGACAATCGCCACCAGCGCCATAAAGAACATCCGCGCCGGACGCCCGAAGCCGGCCCCTGCACATCCAGATTTGATATTCAAACGGCTGCCTGTCATTCTGCCCCATCCCGCTCAAGCACTTTTCAAGATTCTACCGCCGCGCCGGCCGGTTTGGCGGGTCAGCTTGTCGCGGCCGGGGCGTTCTGCAGCGCCATCAGCCTTGATGTGCCGCCGGAAAAGCTGTTGGCGCGCATGCCGGCGCGCCGCATGACGCCGGCCAGCCACGCGCTTTTAAGCCCGTATTCGCACACCAGAATATAGTGCTTGTCGGCCGGCAGCTCGGTGGCCACTCTGCAGGCCTGCTCGAAATCAAGCTGCACCGAATCCGGCCAGGCCCAGTTTTCGTGCGCCTGTCGGCTGCGCAAATCAACCACGGTGGCGCCTTCGGGCACGTGGTCCAGAGACACTTCATCCGCCAGCGTCTGACCGAAGTCCGGCCTGTCAATCGCACGGGCCTCATCCACCAGGCGGTCAATCAGCGCCGCATCAATCCGGGCCTCGTATTCATCCACCTCGTGCAGCCGGGCCCGGGTGGCCGGCTTGCCGCCGTCCAGCGCGCAGAACTCCGCGTTGCCGGCGCTGGCTTCATACGTGCCGATATTGCGCGCCAGGGCCACAATGTCTTCCTTGTTGGTGCCCACCAGCGGACGCAAAACAGGCAGGGAAAGATGCGCCTCGATGGCGCCCAGGTTGACCAGGGTCTGTGACGACACCTGGCCCAGCGCCTCGCCGGTCACCAGCGCGCGGGCGCGGCGATGCCGGGCCAGTTTTTCGGCAGCGCTCACCATCAGACGCTTGATCATCACCTGCCAGTACGGGCCGGGCGCGGTGCTGCGCAACAGGGCCACCACCGGCCGGAAATCGACCACAAACAGCCGCGCCCGCGAACCGGCCAGCCAGCCGCCGTCCTCAAGCGCGGACAGCACCCGCTGCACGCCGGCCACCTGCTCGGCCCCGGCCAGGTCAAACAGCACAAAGTCCATGTCCAGACCGCGACGCAGCATCTGCCAGCCCGCCACCGCCGAATCAAACCCGCCCGAAATCAGCGTTAGCGCCTTGCCGCTGGTGCCCACCGGCAGGCCGCCCGGCCCCGGCCGCGGGTTGCCGAACAAAACCGTGTCATCGCGGCGCAGCTCCACATGCACGGTCACTTCGGGGTGATCCAGATCCACCCGTCCGCCGGCCTGCACC
>DATGSU010000147.1:0-22306 GCA_035302305.1 Wenzhouxiangella sp.
CGGAGCCCTTTTCATGTCATATGGACGAGATTTGAAAAAGCAGGCGGATTATTCCCAGCCCCAGGGCGCCGGCGGCGGCTCAACGCTGCGGGTCAAATCAAATTCAACCAGAAACACGCGGGGCGTTCCCAGGCGGCGCACGCCGTAATCAAAACGCTCACCCGGCTCAATGGCCATTTGCCAGATGTTTGAAAACGCATAATCAATCACTTCGCGGGTTTGTTCATCGGCGGGGAAATACTGGATATCCGCCCGGTTGGCGTTGGTGGTTGTGCCGCCGTACATGGTGACCTCTTCGGGTGTGCCGTCCTCATTGCGGTGGTCATGCTTGAGTTCGATGCGCTCGCCGTGGCGAGTCAGAACCCAGGTTCTGGACAGATCATCTCCAACCACAAAGGGGATGCGAATCCGGCTGTCACTGCAGTCGCGAACGTGCATGACCAGCCTCTGGCCCTCAAAATCGCTTTCGCCTTCGGGCTCCTGCACCACCTGTCCTTCAAACGCCTGGCCGCAAAGCTCGCTCAGCGAATTCCAGAAATCATCAACCGGTGATGCCATTGCCAGGCTCACGGCCGACAGCGCCACAACAGCGGCAAACAAGATACGCATTGTCATATACCCTCAAATAGTGGATTGAATCCCGACAATATAGCTGTTCCCCCCGGACGTTTGTTTGATCCGCTTCACAAACAGGGCATGGGCGCGCCCGGCTTTGCGTTAGAATCGCGGGTTTGACCAAGTTTTCTGCAGGAGCAAGACCATGGCAAAACCCGTACGCGTGGCCATTACCGGTGCAGCCGGACAAATCGGCTACCAGCTTTGTTTCCGTATTGCCGCCGGCGACATGCTGGGCGACGATCAGCCGATTATTTTGCAGCTGCTGGAAATCCCGCCCGCCATGGATGCGCTTGAAGGTGTGGCCATGGAGCTTGAAGATGCCGCCTTTCCGCTTCTGCACGACGTGGTTGCCACAACCGAACTTGATACGGGCTTCAGAGACGCCGACATCGCCATTCTGGTCGGCGCCAAGCCGCGCGGCCCGGGCATGGAGCGCGCCGATCTGCTGGCCGAAAACGGCAGGATATTCGGCCCGCAGGGCAAAAGCCTCAACAAGGTGGCCAGCCGCGACGTCAAGGTGCTGGTGGTGGGCAATCCGGCCAACACCAACGCCCTCATTGCCCAGGCCAATGCCCCCGACCTGCCGGCAGAAAACTTCACTGCCATGACGCGTCTGGACCACAACCGTGCGCTGGCCCAGCTGGCATCCAAAACCGGTGTTCACAGCAGACGAATTACCAACATGACCATCTGGGGCAACCACAGTTCCACGCAGTATCCTGACATTCATCACGCCCTGGTTGACGGTCAGCCGGCCACGGAACGGGTTGATTCCGACTGGTATGAAAATGAATTTATCCCGACCGTCCAGCAGCGCGGCGCGGCCATCATCAAGGCGCGTGGCGCATCCAGCGCGGCTTCAGCAGCCTCCAGCGCCATTGACCACATCCGCAGCTGGGTGCTGGGCACCGACGATGGAGACTGGGTATCCATGGCTGTACCCACTGACGGCAGCTACGGCATAGAGCCGGGCGTGATATTTTCATACCCGTGCACCTGCGAAAACGGACAATGGAAAATCGTTCAGGATCTCGAAATCAACGAATTCTCGCGTGAGCGCCTGGACGCCACCGACAAGGAGCTGCGCGCCGAGCGCCAGGCTGTCCTGTCGCTGCTTTAATCCGCAACCGGGAGAAATCCGATGAGAAACCGAAGCTTGATGATTGTTTTTGCTGCGGCCCTGGCGGCCTGCTCACTTGTGGCATGGGCCCAGGGCGAGATGCCGCGCACAGCAGCACCTGACGATGCCAGCGTTTACTTCATTGGCCTGGGCGATGGTGACACGGTCAGCAGCCCGCTGACCATCCGTTTTGGGCTGAGCGGCATGGGCATTGCCCCGGCCGGGGTCGAACACGACAACACCGGCCACCACCATCTGCTTGTCGATGTTGACGACGATGACATGCCCTCCATGGATCGTCCGCTTCCCACCACTGATCAAGTGCTCCACTTCGGCGGTGGGCAAACCGAAACCACGCTCGAACTGGATGCCGGCGAACACAGCCTGCAGCTGCTACTGGGTGATTATCTGCACATTCCGCATGACCCGCCGGTCAAGTCGGAGCGCATCACCATCACCGTGGAGTAGGCTTACACCCCGGCGCTTGCAAACGCAAGTTGCACAGCCATAAAACAACGGGGCCTGCAATTGCAGGCCCCGTTCGTTCCGGACACGCCGGTTTTTTCAGTCAGCCCCGCAAGCTGCGGTGCTTGCCGACTATGCGCATGGAAAGCTCCAGCGCCTGTTCATAGTTGAGCCTTGGATCAACCGTGGTCTTGTAGGCACGGCCCAGGTCATTTTCATCCAGCGCGCGGGCACCACCGGTGCATTCGGTCACGTTCTCGCCGGTCAGCTCCAGGTGGACACCGCCAAGATGCGTGCCGCAGGCGGCATGCACATCAAACGACTGCTCAACCTCCCCAACCACGTTGGCAAAGCGCCGCGTCTTGACGCCATTGCTGGTGGTTTCGGTGTTGCCGTGCATGGGGTCGCACACCCACAGAACGGGCGAGCCCGTGGCCTTGACCGCTTCGATCAGCGGCGGCAGCTTGTCGGCCACCTGGTCGGCGCCCATGCGGTGAATCAGCACGATGCGCCCGGCCTCGTTGTCGGGGTTGAGCGTGCGCAACAACCCCTTGAGCCAGTCAGCGGTCATGCCGGGGCCCACCTTGATACCCATGGGGTTGCGTATTCCGCGGAACATTTCAACATGGGCCCCTTCAAGTTCGGCGGTGCGCATGCCTATCCACGGAAAGTGGGTGGACAGGTTGAACCAGCCCCACTGGCGCGGAACACGACGGGTCAGTGCCTGCTCATACGGCAGGTGAAGCGCCTCGTGCGAGGTGTAGAAATCCACGCGGCGCAGGTTGCCGGGCTTGCGGCCGGTCATGATTTCAATAAAGCGCACCGAATCGCCAATGCTTTCGGCAATGCGCTGAAATTCGGCGGCCTGGGGCGAATGCTCCACCCAGCTCAGGTTCCAGTATTCGGGGTGGTGAAAGTCGGCAAATCCGCCGTCGACCAGCGCGCGAATGAAGTTTATGGTCATGGCCGAGCTGGCGTGACCGCGCAGCAGTCGCTGCGGGTCGGGTGTGCGCGCCTCGGGCGTGAACTCGGGCGCATTGACCAGGTCACCGCGGTAGCTGGGCAGGGTCACACCATCGCGGGTTTCCGTATCGGCCGAGCGCGGCTTGGCGTACTGGCCGGCAAAACGGCCAATGCGCACCACCGGCATGTCCAGCCCCTGCAGCAGCACCAGTGAGGCCTGCAAAAGCACCTTGAGCCGGTTGGTGATAATGGACGACTCACAGTCGCTGAACAGTTCGGCACAGTCGCCCCCCTGCAGCACAAACTGCTTGCCCGCCTGGGCTGCGGCAATCCGCTTTTTGAGCGCCATGATTTCCCAGGACGTGACCAGCGGCGGCAGCTTGGCCAGCTGCCCAAGCACCTGCTCGACCGCTTCATTGTCCGGATAGGTGGCCTGCTGGCCGGCGGGGTATTTCTGCCATGAATCCGGGCTCCAGTCTTTGGCCGGGGTAATGGGTCTCAATTTTTTACTCATTGGAATTACCTTGTGCGAACGTGTCGCCTTGTCAAAAGAGCCAGCAAAACAACCAGCGAAAGCCCAACGTACCAGATCAGCGTCCAAAATGGCATCGACAGACCAAGAAAGGTCCAGTCGACCTCGGCGCAGTCGCCGGCGCCGGTAAACGCCTCGTTGAGTATTTCACTGAGCGGGAAGCCTGTATCCAGCATGAAGTACATGCTTGGACCGCAGTCCGGCACCTGGTCGGCCGGCAAATTCTGCAGCCAGACATGACGCCCTGCGGTCACGATTCCCCAGGCGCCACCGGCCAAAACCGGCACGCCCCACAGCCAGCGCCCCCATGATGCGGGACCGTGGATGGCTGCACCCAGCGCAAATACGCCCATCACCATGAAACCGAGGCGCTGCAATATACACAGCGGACACGGTTCCAGCCCCAAAAAAAACTGGGCATAGTAGGCGTAGCCCAACAGCCCGCCACATGAAAGAAACACTACAAACCATGCGGACCGCTTACCGACAAACAGTTTTGCCATGACATTATAGGGGCGCATCACGAAATTGTCACTAAAAATTGACGAGCTGGACGAATCTTCTCTGTCTGGTGCATTCAAGGTCGAGTCTCCTCATAAAAGAACCTGTTGCTATACTGGCGCAGTTTATCAATCAACAGGAACACTCAATGGCCCAGAATTCTTCTTCCGCACCCGTCATACGCGCGCCGCGCGGTTCTTCAATCAGCTGCCGCGGCTGGCACCAGGAAGCCGCCATGCGCATGCTCATGAACAACCTTGACCCGGAAGTGGCCGAACACCCCGACAAGCTGGTGGTTTATGGCGGCACCGGCAAGGCAGCCCGCAACTGGGACAGCTACCACGCCATCATTCGCACGCTCAAGCAGCTGGGCAACGAGGAAACCCTGCTGGTGCAGTCGGGCAAGCCGGTCGGCGTGATCCGCACCCACGACCAGGCACCGCGCGTGCTGATTGCCAACTCAAACCTGGTTGGACGCTGGGCCAACTGGCAGCATTTTCGCGAACTCGAGGCCCGCGGCCTGACCATGTACGGCCAGATGACCGCCGGCTCGTGGATTTATATCGGCTCACAGGGCATTGTTCAGGGCACCTATGAAACCTTTGCCGAGCTGGCTCGCCAGCATTTTGAAGGCTCGCTCAAGGGCCGTCTGACAGTCACCGCCGGGCTGGGCGGCATGGGCGGAGCCCAGCCGCTGGCCGTAACCATGAACGACGGCCACTGCCTGGCGGTGGAAGTGGATGAAAGCCGCATCGACATGCGCGTAAGAACCGGCTACTGCGACCGCAAGGCCAAAACCCTGGATGAGGCGCTCGACATCATCGAGAGCTCCGACCAGCCGGTGTCGGTCGGACTGCTGGGCAATATTGCCGAAGTCCTGCCGGAAATGCTCAGGCGCGGCATCATCCCCGACGCCCTGACCGACCAGACCTCGGCCCACGACCTGCGCCAGGGCTACATCCCGGCCGGCATGACGCTGCAGCAGGCGGCCGACATGCGGGCAGCCGACCCCGAAGGCTATGACGAAAAGGTTCTTGACTCCATGGTTGTCCACGTCCAGACCATGCTCGACATGCAGGAAAAGGGCGCCATCACCTTTGACTACGGAAACAACCTGCGCGGCCAGGTGGCCGACCAGCGCGGCATGGAAAACGCCTTCGATTTTCCGGGCTTTGTGCCGGCCTTCATCCGCCCGCTGTTCTGCCGCGGCGCCGGCCCGTTCCGCTGGGCCGCCCTGTCGGGCAACCCGGCCGACATTGCCGCCACCGACAAGGCCATACTCGAGCTGTTCCCCGAAAAGGAGCACCTGCACCGCTGGATAGAGCAGGCCCAGCAGAAAATTCATTTTCAGGGCCTGCCGGCCCGCATCTGCTGGCTTGAATACGGCGAGCGCGCCGAAGCCGGTGAAAAATTCAACTGGCTGGTCGAAAAGGGCAAGGTCGAAGCCCCCATCGTCATTGGCCGCGACCATCTGGACAGCGGCTCGGTGGCCTCGCCCAACCGCGAAACCGAAGCCATGGCCGACGGCTCCGATGCCATTGCCGACTGGCCCATACTCAATGCCCTGGCCAACACCGCCTGCGGTGCCTCGTGGGTGTCGTTCCACCACGGCGGCGGCGTGGGCATAGGCTATTCGCTGCACGCCGGCATGGTGGCGCTGGCCGACGGCACTGCCGACGGCTACGAACGACTGTCCCGGGTGCTGGCTGCCGATCCGGGGCTGGGCGTCATGCGCCACGCTGATGCCGGTTACGATGAAGCAGTCAACATTGCTCGCGAGCGCGGCGTCAACATCCCCATGCTCGACTGAACTGACTCATTACACAGACCACACAAGCTGCAACCCATTTGGATTCAAAGCCCATGACCGCAACCGTTACCCTGGCCAATCTGTACAACGACCTTGACCGGCGCCTGGCGGCGCTGGCCAAAGACGACAGCCCGGTACAAAAGTCCCGCGCCATCGTCGAAAAAGCTCTGGCCGGCGACAGCGCCATTTACGGCGTCAACACCGGCTTCGGCATTCTGGCCAGCACGCGCATTGACGACGCCGAGCTGGGCCAACTGCAGAAAAACCTGCTGCTGTCCCACGCCTGCGGCACGGGCGAACCGATTCCGCCGGACATCACCCGGCTGATGATGCAGCTCAAGGTCCACGCCCTGGCGCTGGGCAACTCGGGCGTATCGCTGCCCATTTTCAGACAGCTGCTCAAGTTTTGCCAGCACGACATCCTGCCCCACATTCCCAGCCAGGGCAGCGTTGGCGCCTCGGGCGACCTGGCGCCGCTGGCCCACATGAGCCTGCCTCTTGTCGGACACGGCCTGTGCTGGAATGAAGAACGCACAGGCGCCGAACCAGCCACTGAAACCCTGGCCCGCCACGGGCTGGACATTCCTGAACTGGGCGCCAAGGACGGCATCGGGCTGATCAACGGCACCCAGCTGATGCTGGCCTACGGCGCTCATGTGCTGCATCGTGCCCTGGATCTGGTCAAGGCCGCCGATGTGCTTGGCGCCATGAGCCTGGAAGCGCTGAAAGGGTCGATCAGGCCCTTCGACGAGCGCGTCCACCAGGTGCGCCCGCATCCAGGCCAGCAGGCAGTGGCCGCCAACTATCGCCAGCTGCTGACCGATTCCGAAATACTCGAGTCGCACAAAAACTGCGGCAAGGTGCAGGACCCGTATTCGCTGCGCTGCATTCCGCAGGTGCACGGCGCCAGCCGCGACGCGCTTGATCACGCCAACGCCGTCATCGAGCGCGAGCTCAATTCGGTCACCGACAATCCGCTGGTCTTCGACGACGGTGACATTGTCTCGGCCGGTAATTTTCACGGCCAGCCGCTGGCGCTGGCGCTCGACTATGCAGCCATTGCGCTGTCCGAGCTGGCCAGCATTTCCGAGCGCCGCAGCTATCTTCTGCTCGAAGGCCATGACGGCCTGCCCAAGCTGCTGATGCGCGACACCGGCACCAACTCCGGCTTCATGATTCCGCAGTACACGGCCGCCGCCCTGGTCAGCGAAAACAAGGTGCTGGCCCACCCCGCCAGCGTCGACACCATACCGACCAGTCTGGGCCAGGAAGATCATGTGTCCATGGGCTCCATATCCGCCCTCAAGCTGCTGCGGGTTTTGCATAACGCCGAGCGCGTGCTGGCGGTGGAAATGCTCAACGCCGCCCAGGCGCTGGATTTTCGCAAGCCGCTCAAGCCGGGCGCCGGCGTGCTTCGGGCCCACGACTTTGTGCGCAGCCACATTGAGCATGCCGAGCAGGACTACGAGCTGGGCATTGATATCAACGCCTGCGCCGACCTGATCAGCTCCGGCCGTTTCACCGACGCTGTCGAAGCCGGCGGTCACACACTCAACTGACGACCAACTCCATGAAAGTACTGACCAACATCAAAACGCTTTACCGGGTACCGGCCGACGGCGCACACGATCAGGTGGACGCCGTCTCAGATGCCGCCGTTGCCTGGCAGGGCGGAGAAATCGCATTTGCCGGCCCGGCCGCCGACCTGCCCGAACAATATGCCGGCGCCGAACGCTTTGATGCCGGCGGTCGCTGCGTGGTGCCGGGGCTGATTGATTCACACACCCATCTGTGTTTTGGCGGGTGGCGCGGCGACGAATTTGCCGCCCGTCTTGAAGGCGCCACCTACCAGGACATTCAGGCAGCCGGCGGCGGCATTATTTCAACCGTAAAGGCCACCCGCGAAGCAACTGCAGAAAGCCTGCAGGCCAAGGCGGCCGAAGCGCTGGCAGACATGGCGGCCCTGGGCGTGACCACGGTTGAGGCCAAGTCCGGATATGGGCTCGACCACGCCAATGAAATCAAGCAGCTGGAAGTCTATCAGGCGCTGGCCAAGACCCAGCCGCTGGAAATCATTCCCACATTTTTGGGTGCCCACCTGGTGCCCGAGGAATACCGCGAGCGGCGCGCCGACTACGTCGACCTGCTGTGCAATGAAGTCATTCCGGACGTTGCGGAACGCAAGCTGGCGCTGTTTTGCGATGCGTTCATCGAGGAAAACGCCTTCAGTCTGGCCGAGGGCAGGAAAATCCTTGAAACAGCCAAAAATTATGGCCTGGGCGTGAAAATTCACGCCGACCAGTTGTCGGCCGGCGGTGGTGCCGGCCTGGCTGCAGAGCTGGGCGCGGTGTCAGCCGAACACCTGGAATACGCGCGTGACGAAGACATCGCCGCCATGGCCGCGGCCGGCACGGTGGCGGTCAGCCTGCCCATTGCCTCGCTGTACCTGCGCGAACCATTCCTGCCGGCCCGCCAGTGGATCGCCGCCGGCGCGCGCGTGGCCGTTGCCTCCGACTTCAACCCGGGCTCGGCCCCCAGCTACCACCTGCATCTGGCCATGACGCTGGCCGCGGTTCATCAGCGCATGAGCCCGGCTGAAGTGCTGCGCGGCGTCACCACCCACGCAGCGCGCGCCATCGGGCTGGAAAGCACCCACGGCAGCCTCGTGCCGGGATACCGCGCCGACCTGGCCGTCATCGACGCACCCGACATCAACCACTGGCTTTACCATTTCCGGCCCAACGCCTGCCGGGCAACCCTCAAGTCGGGCCGCTGGATAAGAAACGATTTGTAGAAAAACAGGAAAAGGCGGGGTTTGGAAGGTGTTCAGCCCTGCGTTCAGCGCACCAGGCTGAACTGGCCGATCAGCGGGTCGGCGCCAAAGTCGCTGCGGAACAACTCGTCCCTGTCGGCCACTTCCAGCACAATATGGATCTGGTTGCCGCTCTCTCCGCCCAGTATCAGGATGGCGGCAAACGTGTCACCGGCCCGGGCCGACTCGGGCGCGGCTGCTTCCAGGGTGATCACCCGGCGACCCTTGCCCGTATCCTTGACAGCAGTTTCAACAAAGTCAGCCAGCTGGCCAGCGGCTGCGCTGTCAACAATTTCATAAGCTGTCCCTGGCGCCACGCTCAGCAAAACCTGCTGCTTGCGGCCGGGTTCAAGGCTAAAAGCCAGCTGGCTCACGCTGCCCGCGGTGCATTCAACTTTCAGGCTGCTGGAGTTGACGACCGGCGTGTCCAGCGCAAACACGCCCTGCCCGTCCGCGTCTGCGGTCGTTCGCACACAGCTGCCGTCAGCCGCATGGGCGCCGAACGCCAGCATCACGGCCAGCGCCGCGGCGGCAATCGACCTTACGCCAGTTCGCTGTCTGTTCAGCCGCAAGCCGAAATCCCTCCGCAAAGGTTTGTTTTCATCGAGGCCATTGTAGACCAGCCAGCCACCAAAACAAAAGCCCGCGTGCGTGCTTCATCGCGCATGCAAACCTTAGTGACACAACTTGCTGCAATACCCCGGCCAAACAGGGGCATGCCCATGCCCGCCTCAGCAATCCGGCGCCGGATTGGCGGGCGGCGCAAACAGCATCCGATACGGCCTTTCGATGGCATGGCGCAGCCGCTTCAGGGAAAAAACACCCGCAAACTCTGCGTGCATTTTGCCACCAAACCAAAGCTGCACAACCGGCAGCGAGAAAATCCCGATTTGCGCACAGACCGGCCCGGCAGCACCCTGACAATCAACCCAGCCAAACTTCATCCTGGGAAAATCGGCGGCCAGCATCAAACCGATTCCTGGTTTTAACGATGCGCAAACTGCACATTGTTTTCCGCCAAACATGACAAGGGCCGGCTGTTGCTGCAAGTTTTCCAGCTCGGCAAGGCTTTCAATCGTTTCCATTCCGGCAACTTTCACGGCTTGTTTTCATCATTATGCTGTTTGGCTTGCACACGCCGCAGAGCTTCCGCGCGCACCCAATCCTCCTGGCGCCCAGACCCGCCGGTCACCGGCTTTGCAAATAACTGCGGCCAGCAGTAGGATTTGGGTAACAATAGCAAGTATTGCATCTACTGAAGGAGTTGCCATGTCTGCCCAGCCTGCCGCGATGATGCGTTTGCCCGCCCTCGCCCGCAAGCTTGTTGATGCGGGTCTTCTCGATGAGGACAAGGCGCTGGCGCTGATGGACGAAGCCGCTGAAAAAGGACGCAGCTTCACCAGCCACCTGGTGCGTGAAAAGGCCGTTGATGCCCGGGGCTTCGCCCACATAGCCGCAAAGGACTTTGGCATTCCGCTGGTTGATCTGTCTGCCGTGGACCTGCGCAACTCTCCTGCCAGCAACCTGAAGGAAGACCTGATCCGCCAGCACCAGCTGGTGCCCATCTTCAAGCGCGGCAAGCGCCTGTATGTGGCGATGGCCGATCCGGGCAACCGCACCGGCATCGATCAGCTGAGCTTTTCAAGCGGCATGCAGGTTGAAGCGCTGCTGGCGCCCTACAACGCCATTGAGCCGGCGCTTGATCGCGCCCTGCAGGGCTCGTCCCAGGCATTTGACGAGCTGACCGAAGGTGACGAGGGCCTGGAGGGCATGGAGTTCGAGGCGGACGAGGACGCCGAATCCGCCGATGCCGCCTCGGACGCCGACGATGCACCGGTAGTGCGTTTTGTCAACAAGGTGTTGCTGGATGCCATCCGCAAGGGTGCGTCCGACATTCACTTTGAACCCTACGAGCACGACTACCGCGTGCGCTTCCGCATTGACGGTGTGCTGGTCACCCAGGTGACCCCGCCCAAAAGCATGGCCACCCGCTTGGCTGCAAGGCTTAAAGTCATGGCCAACCTGGATATTGCCGAACGCCGCATACCGCAGGACGGTCGTATCAAGCTCAACGTCACCAAAACCACCGCCTACGACTTCCGTGTTTCCACGCTGCCCACGCTGTGGGGCGAAAAAATCGTGCTGCGAATCCTTGATTCTTCCGGCGCCTATCTGGGCCCCGACAAGCTTGGTTTCGAGCCGGATCAGCGCGACCATTACCTGTCGGCCATCAGCAAACCCTATGGCATGGTGCTGGTCACAGGGCCGACCGGATCGGGTAAAACAGTCACCCTGTACACCGCGCTTGGCATTCTGAATGACGAAGGCCGCAACATATCCACCGTGGAAGACCCGGTTGAAATTCGCATGCAGGGCGTTAACCAGGTTCAGCAAAACGCCAAGCAGGGACTGACGTTTGCCGCTGCGCTGCGATCCTTTCTGCGCCAGGACCCCGACATTGTCATGGTGGGCGAGATCCGCGACCTCGAAACTGCTGAAATTGCCATCAAGGCAGCACAAACCGGTCACCTGGTGCTTTCCACCCTGCACACCAACGACGCCCCGGCCACCGTTGCACGTCTGGTCAACATGGGCGTGGCGCCATTCAACATTGTGTCAACGCTGCACCTGGTTCTGGCCCAGCGCCTGGCACGAACCCTGCACAGCTGCCGCAAGCTCGAAAAGATTGATGAAGCCAGGCTGCTGGCTGCAGGCTTTGAAGAGGAGGAAATCGCCGAGGGCATACGCATTTACGGCCCGGGCGAATGCGATCAGTGCACCGGCGGCTACAAGGGCCGAACCGGTGTTTTCCAGGTGATGCCCATATCCGAAGAAATGGAAAAAATCATCCTTAACAACGGCGGGGCCATAGAAATTGCTCACCAGGCCGACAAGGAAGGTGTTATTGATCTGCGGCGCGCAGCGCTGAACAAGGTCAAGCAGGGGATGATCAGCCTGAGCGAGATGAACCGCGTAACCAAGGACTGAACCAAACTGGCGACTGTTTTGGCTGAAAGCCCGCGAAGCCTGAAAGACAAGCCCTGTCAAAACACCGCGGCTCATCCACTGCCGGGCCTGGGTTCATCGCCTGGTGTGTTATTGCAGGCCTGTTGCGGTTTTGCTGCAGGCCGGCCAGGCATGGTCAGACCCACCTTGCGTTTTTTGCGATTTGTCTGCAAAATCACCTTATTAGGGACAACTGTGCAGGTTTGGCTTCAAACCACGCACTTCAAAGAGGAATCAGGAGCGGCAATCGATGTCGACAACCCGACAAGAGATGGAAACCTTTCTGTGGGAAGGCAAGGACAGGCGCGGTAAAAAGCTCAAGGGAGAGCGCACCGGCCGAAACGAAATGGTCGTCAAGGCCGAACTCAGGCAGCAGGGCATTGTACCCGGACGGGTGCGGCGCAAGCCCAAGCCGCTGTTTGGCGGCGCCGGAAAACCGGTCAAGGCCAAGGACATTGCATCCTTTACGCGCCAGCTGGCCACCATGCTGGCCGCCGGTCTGCCGCTGGTTCAGGCGTTCAACATTATTGCCCAGGCCAGCGAAAATCCGCGCATGAAAAAGCTGGTCAATACGGTCAAAACCGATGTCGAGGCCGGCAATACGCTGGCCGAAGCACTGGGCAAGCATCGCGTCCACTTTGACGATCTGTACGTCAGCCTGGTGCGTGCCGGTGAAGGCGCCGGTGTGCTGGAAGAGGTTCTTGATTCGCTGGCCACCTACCGCGAACGTATTGAGTCGATCAAGGGCAAGGTCAAGAAGGCGCTGTTCTATCCGGCGGCCGTCATTGCCGTAGCCATTGGCGTGGCTGCGCTTTTGCTGGTGGTGGTCATTCCCCAGTTTGAAGACATGTTCAAAAGCTACGGGGCCGACCTGCCGGCCTTTACCCGCTTTTTGGTCAGCGTGTCCGACTACCTGCAGGCCAAAGGCTGGCTGATTCTGCTGGCCATTGTGGCTGCAGTCATCGGTTTCATTCAGCTCAGAAAGCGCAGCCGCGGCTTTGGCGAGATGCTGGACCGGGTCTCCCTCAAGCTGCCCATCGTCGGGCCGCTGCTCGAAAAGTCGGCGCTGTCGCGCTTTGCCAGCACCCTGGCCACCACCTTTTCTGCCGGTGTGCCGCTGGTGGAAGGACTTAAGACAGTGGCCGGCGCCACGGGCAATATTGTGTATGAAAACGCCACCCTGTCCATACGCGACGATGTTTCAACCGGGCATTCACTGCAGCTGTCCATGCAGCAAACCGGGCTTTTCCCGCCTCTCATGGTTCAGATGACCGCCATCGGCGAGGAAGCCGGCTCGCTGGACCAGATGCTCAACAACGTGGCCAACGTTTACGAAGAGGAAGTGAACAACACGGTCGATGCGCTTTCAAGCCTGCTCGAACCCATCATCATCGTGTTCATTGGCGGCATAGTCGGCAGCATGGTGGTCGGCATGTATCTGCCCATATTCAAGATGGCGGCAGTGATGTAATGATTGCGGCACTGGCAGCTCTTCACCCGGCGGTCCTCGGGACCGCCGTTTTCATTCTGGGCCTTCTGGTTGGAAGCTTTCTGAATGTCGTTATTCTGCGCTTTCCGCCGCGCCTGATGCACGAGTGGCGCAGCCAGTGCCGCGAGCTGCTGAAGCTGGAAAGCGGGATTGACGAGGATCCCCGCCCGCCCGGCCTGGTCAGCGAGCGCTCGGCCTGCCCCGGTTGCGGCCACACCATTGCCTGGCACGACAATATTCCGGTGCTGAGCTGGCTCGTTCTCAAGCGCCGCTGCCGGCATTGCCAAAAGCCCATTTCATGGCGCTACCCGCTGGTTGAATTGCTGACCGCAGCGCTCACGCTCACGGTCTTTCTGGTTTTTGGCCCAGGCCCGCAGGCGGTGGCCGCCGTCATTCTGACCTGGGCCCTGATTGCCGCATCGGGCATTGACCTTGACCACCAGCTGCTGCCCGACCACATCACCCTGCCGCTGCTTTGGCTGGGCCTGGCCATCAATCTGTGGCTGGGGCTTTTTGCCGGCATTGAAGACGCCCTCATTGGCGCCATGGCGGGCTATCTGACCTTGTGGCTGGTGTTCTGGCTGTTCAAGCTGACCACCGGCAAGGAGGGCATGGGCTATGGCGATTTCAAGCTGCTGGCGGCACTTGGTGCCTGGCTGGGTTGGCAAATGCTGCCGCTGATCATTCTGCTGTCGTCCTTTATGGGTGCCGCAGCCGGCATCACCATGATGGCAGTTACCCGGCGCAGCAAGGACATTCCGCTGGCCTTCGGGCCCTGGCTGGCAGCCGCCGGCTGGGTTGCGCTGTTGTGGGGCGACAAGCTGATTGACTACTGGCTGTATCTGTAGCTGTTTTCGAGACGGGCGGCCGCGCTGGCGTACGCGAACCTGTCGCGGCACTACTGTCTTTCACCGTCGCCAGCTGACTCATCCACCCTGTTGTTTTGATGCTGCTGCCGGCGAGCCCATCCCGGCCACAAGGTTTGCGCCAGCCCGGCCCGCACCCGCCCGTCACCAAACATGGCGCGCACCAGTCCGCGGTGGGTTCGCGGCAGCCCCAGCCCGGCCAGCACATGCAAAACTGTGGAGATGATCAGCAGCCAGGCAGCGGCGATGTGCGTCCGTATGGTCCACATGAAAACAGAGCGACTCATGTCAACAAAAGCAAACAGCACGATGCCGCTGGCAGCCACCAGCACCAGGCTGACAATCAGGCCAATAAAAACCAGCCGCTGGGCCGGGTCAAACCGGCCTTCATGAAAAGGTGGCGCGTATTGTCCGGGCCTGAAATAATGGCGCGCAAAGGCCGGCACCCAGGCCCGGTCGGCGCGCCTGAAAACAGCCACATCCTTCAACAGACCGGCTGTTTTGCGCGCAAAAACAAGGCCCAGAACAACCGCTGCGGCTGTGTAGCCTGTACCCAGCCACTGGTGCACGTCGTTGACCAGCTCATGACCGCCCAGCAGTTCAACAGGGCCATCGCCAAGCCGGTCGCCCAGGGCCAGACCGCTAAACAGCAAAACGAGCACGGTCAACGCGTTGGCGCCGTGCAGCCAGCGCGTCAGCAACCCGTGCCGCTTCAGCCAGGTGGCTGCCGGCATCGAACGGTTACTCAACCGTAAACGTTACGTGTTTTGGCGGCAGCAAGGCCCGGTGATTGGGGCCGGCAATTTCAACCATGACGGTGTGTTCACCCGGCTCCAGATCAAGGCTGATCGGACCCGTCTCATAAATGGACCTTGCCCGGCCGTCATCGACCGCCACGTGAATATGGTTAAGCCCTGCAGACGGGCGCCCGATGTCTGCGCCGCTCACGGAAACTTCGAGCGCCACCGGGCTGGAAACAGTGGCACCATCCTCGGGAAAGACGATTTCAAAGCTTACCTCGCCCCTATCGGCGCCATTAACCAGGCCGGCGAAAATAACCAGGGCCGCTGCGGCGACCAGATAAAAGCATCCTCGGGTCGTGAACCAAATCATTCTGGGCCTGCTCATGCAAATCACCTCGTATCGTTTGCGGAAATCCGGGTGCCTGAACCGCTTTGGTTCTGCACAACGCCTAATGGCGTATTTCATACTCATCATAAGCTTAACAGCCCGGGGGCAAAGGCCTCGCCATTTTGTATTTGCCAGGCCGCCTCGTGTTCAAGCCGCTGTCGCAGCTGCGACAAACCGGCAGCGCAGCAAATGGGGTAGCATGAACAGGCACGCACGCCTTTACGATGCCCATGTCCCATCCCGGCAAGCAAACCGCTGACCTGGACCAGCTCATTCGCAGCCTTGGCGACAGCAGCGACCCAACGCTGCCCAGCTTGCTGCCGCTGGTGTATGACGAGCTGCGAGCGCTGGCCGCCCGCCAGCTGTCGGCTCATCGCGGAAACCACACGCTGCAGCCAACCGCGCTCATCAACGAAGCCTACCTGCGGCTGGCGGGCCAGTCGTATGAAAGCTGGCAGGACAGGCAGCAGTTTGTGCTGGTGGCCGCCACCGTCATGCGCCGGGTGCTGGTTGACTACGCCCGCAAGCGCCTGGCAGCCAAGCGCCCCCAGCGGCACTTGCAGGTTGACATTGATGAACACCCGCCGGGGCAGGACTTCAGCACCGAGCTGATCATCATTGACGAGGTGCTGGAGCAGCTGGCCGATATTGAGCCGCGCCAGGCCAGAATTGTTGAGCTGCGCTACTTTGCCGGGCTGAGCATGGAAGAAACGGCCGAGATGCTGGATATTTCCCGCTCAACGGTGGCCCGTGAATGGCGCATGGCGCGGGCATGGCTCAAGCGCAGGCTGGGCGAAGAGCCTGCCGGCCCCGAATAGGTTCATCCGCCGGCAACAGCCAGACGCTGGCTGATTCTCTGTCTAAGCCCGTTCCATTCATCACTGTCGGCTTGCGAAAGAGCCTCCAGGGCCCGACCAAAGTCTTGCCGGGCCCGCTTTTCATCCCCGGTCTGCATGTGAGCGCCCCCCAGAATTTCAAGCGCCGAGGCCAGATAAAATGTTTCTATCCCGCCAAAATCGCGGTGGCGGTTTTCCAGGCCCGGCAGAATATCGCTGATCAGTCGCCGGGCGGTCGAGGCGTCGCCCGCCTGCAGTTTGAGCAGCGCCAGGTTCATGGTCGACAGCCTGTACAGATAATGATCGGTGCCTGAAGTTGCCCTGATCATGTCCGCGGCCTGCTCGAAGGCTTCCACGGCTTCTTCACGACGCGACTGGTGGCTGAGCGCAACGCCCAGGCTGCCGATGGTATTGGCCAGCCGCTGACCAGGGCCGACCAGGCGCTGATGATCCGCCACCAGCCCGGTCAGCATTTCAGCCGCGCGGGCGGGGTCTTCCTGCATCAACACGGTGGCATAAACATGGCGGCCGCCAAGCCGGCGCGGATCATCCGGCTGATAGAGGGTTTCGGCCAGATCACGCGCCTGCTCCGCAACGGCCAGCGCCCTTTCTGTCTGCCCGGCTGTCAGCCGGGCAGCGGCCAGCGCAGACAGCGCCTGGAACATCAGGTCCGTCTTCCCATCGCCGGCGGCCTGAAAATCAGCAACAATTTGCTCCAGTTCCGGAATGACAGCTTCCGGCTTGCGCGCCCTGATATTGACCTGGTTGCGCAAATAGCGCACCCGAACCTCCTTGAAGGCGCGGCTGGAAGCGCCACGGGAGGCCTGCAAAACCTGCATGGCCTGACGGTCAGCCGCAATGGCTTCGGCCGCGCGGCCTGCGGAATCAAAGGCGGCCCCCTGCTCGGCCAGCAGCAGCCCAAGCTCTCTGTCGGGCAATCGGTCCTGCAGCGCCTGACTGGCGCTTTCCAGCAGCGGCAGCGCGCTTTCTCCCAGCCCCAGCGCATTGTAGGCACGCGCCAGCATCAGGTACATTTGCCCCAGGGCATCGGCGCTGGCCGATTCCGATGTCTGCAGCTTCCCGGCCCCCAGATCAAGGATATCCCGCACCGACACCTCGCCGCCGCGCGTCGGCAGGGAGTCGGCGCCGGTCAAAAGATCCGACATGAAGGCGGTCACCGTTTCAGCACGGTCACGCTCGTAGGCAATGCGCTCCAGCTGCATTTCACGGTTGACAAGAAACACCCCCAGCAGGCCCGTAATGATTAACGCAATAGAGACACCGGCCCGGTGGCGCCGGAAAAACCTGTGCGCCCTGTATAAAAAGCCGCCCTGGCGTGCAATGACCGGCCTGTGCGAAAGGTGGCGCTCAAGCTCATCGACAAGGGCGCGAACGGATGCATAGCGGTGCGCAGGCTCTTTGGCGGTGGCCGTGCGCACAATGGCGGTCAGATCTTCAGGCAGAGGCCGGCGGTCACGTCCCGTCATGGCTGCACTCGAGCCGGACGAGCCTGGGCCGGATTCATGAAAGGCCTTTTGTCCCGTGAGCAGTTCGCCAAGCACCACGCCCAGCGAATAAACATCGCTGGCAGCGCTCAGGCCGTCGCCTTCCATCTGCTCCGGGCTGGCGTAGCCGGGCGTAAATGTGCGCACCAGCCCATCCTGGCGGCTGTCGCCGTCCAGCAGCCCGGCAATGCCAAAATCCAGCAAGCGAGGCTCGCTGTCCCGGGTGATTAGAATATTGGCCGGCTTGAGATCGCGGTGGATGACCATGTGGCGGTGCGCATAATCAACCGCTTCACAGACGCGCATGAACTGGGCGATGATTTCCCGGCGCGAGACGCCGCCGGCCGCCCACTGGTCAATACGCACACCATCGACAAACTCCGTGGCCAGAAATGGGCGATTGTCTGCGGTCAGGCCACCGTCGATCAGGCGTGCAATCCAGGGGTGGTTCAGACGCGCAAGAATGGCGCGTTCATCGGCAAATCGACGGGCCAGGTCCTCGTTGCCCGCTTCGCTGAAATGCAGCAGCTTGAAAGCCACTGGCTGATACAGGTTGCCGTCCACGCGCTCGGCCAGATAGACGATTCCCGCACTGCCCTGCCCCAGTCGCTTGAGCAGACGATAGTTGCGCGGCAGGGGAACTTCCAGCGATACGTTTTGCAGCGCGCTGCGGGCAGCAGCCTGAAAGCGCTCGGGCACATCATCTTCGCTGTCGTCTTGGGCAGCGGCCAGCAGCCAGTCCACCTCCCGGCGCAGCAGATGGTCGGCACCGCAGCGCTGTTCCAGAAACAGCGACCGGCCGGACACCGGCTGCTCAAGGGCTTCAATGACTATCTGGCGGGCACGCCGGTAGCGCGCCCTGTCCGAATCCTGGCTCATGCAATCGAGTGCTGGCAATATCCTGTCAGCATTCAGACTACGCCAAAACAGCGTTGCGGTGCCACTTGTTCCCGCAGGCGCTGCACAAGCCGCCTACTCAAGCGCAGCCGTCAGATAAACCAGGCTGCTGTCGGGCGCTGGCTCACCCTGGCCATCGCTGTTCACGCTCATTGTTGCGGGCCCGCTGTCCGAAAGCCCCAGCAGTGAATCGGCCAGCAGCGCCCACTGGCCCTCATCGTCCTGTTCAAAAATGCTGATGTCCAGCCATACAACGCCGGTTGAGGCATTTGGGGAGTCCGTGGCAACGACAAGCTGCCATGATTTGCCGGCCGTGCTGCTGCCGCTGACAACGAGCTCTGCAGGCCGATTGCGGGCCACCTCAACAACTGGCACATCGAGCTGATGGCCTTCAACCCAGAGTTCAACGCTGATTCGGTGAGGCGCACTGCCGGCTGCCTGCACAGCCGCCGCCACCAGGGCAACGGCTGCAAACCAGCGGCAGGCGCGCTTGGGGCTCAAGGCTCAGGCGCCGCGATTGCGAAAGCGCTCGGGCAGGATTTCCCGCTCGGGCTGGTCATCGTCGGCGCCCTCTTTCTTGACCATCATCAGGTCGGCCTTGGACACGCCAAACTTGACCGACAGCGAACAGGCCAGGTAAACCGAAGAGTACGTCCCGATGACAACGCCCAGCATCAGCGTCAGGGCAAAGGCGTTGATAACCTCCCCACCAAACACATACAGCGCCACCAGCACGACAAGCGTGGTCAATGACGTCATGATGGTGCGCGGCAGGGTCTGGTTGATGGACTGGTTCATCAGCTCATAGGGCGTGCCCTTGCGGTTGCGGCGCACGTTTTCGCGCACGCGGTCGTAAATAACCACGGTGTCGTTGATGGAATAACCGATCAGCGCAAGAATGGCCGCCACCACGGTCAGGTCAAAGCTGGCCTGAAAGATGGACAGCAGGCCTATGACCACCAGCGTGTCGTGCACCAGCGCAATGACGGCCGCCGCCGCCAGGCGCCACTGGTAGCGCACGGACACGTAAATCATGATGCCGATGAATACATACAGCAGCGCCAGGCCACCCTGCTCGGTCAGCTCGCGACCGATCTGCGGGCCGACAAACTCCACCCGGCGCATTTCAATGCCTTCGGCCCTTTCCGACAGCGCCTCCAGCACCCGGGTGCTGATATCGGCGCCCGAATCGCCCTCCTCACCAGTGGGCATGCGAATCATGATGTCACGTGAGGACCCGAAAGTCTGTACGACAAAGTCATCGAACCCGGCGTCCTCCATGGCGCTGCGCACGTCGTCCATTTCCGGTGCCTCGGGGTAATGCAGCTCGATGAGCGCCCCGCCGGTAAAGTCCAGGCCCAGGTTGAGCCCCTGGGTAAACAGCGACACCACGCCGGCCAGAAGCAGCAGCCCCGAAAAAACCAGGGCGGCGTTGCTGTAGCGCAGAAAATTGATATTGACGTCTTTTTTAACGATCTGAAGCATGACTGCGCCCTCCTCAAATGGCCAGTGACTTGACGCGTCTGCGGCCACCGTAAATCAGGTGGGCGACGGCGCGCGTGCCGACAATGGCCGTGAACATGGAAGTGGCAATACCCAGACACAGCGTCACGGCAAAGCCCTTGACCGGCCCGGTGCCGAACATGAACAGCACAATACCGGCCAGCAGCGTGGTGATGTTGGCGTCGGCGATGCTTGAAAAGGCCCGGTCATAGCCGGCCCGTATGGCCGCCTTGGGCGTGATGCCGTTGAGCAGCTCTTCGCGTATTCGCTCGTAGATCAGCACGTTGGCATCCACGGCCATGCCGATGGTCAGAACAATTCCGGCAATGCCCGGCAGAGTCAGCGTGGCGCCCAGTATGGACAGCAGCGCCACCACCAGCACCAGGTTGGCGGCCAGCGCCAGGTTGGCCAGAATCCCGAAGACGCGGTAGTAGACCAGCATCAGCAGCAGCACCAGCACAAAGCCGATCACCACCGATTTGAAACCCTTGTCAATGTTGTCCTGGCCCAGGCTGGGACCGGCGGTCCGCTCTTCAATGATCTGCATGGGGGCCGCTAGGGCGCCGGCCCTGAGCAGCATGGCCAGCTGTGCCGCCTCGGTGGCCGAGCCCAGCCCGGTGGTTTGGAAACGCCGCCCGAAAGGCTCGCGGGTAACTGCAGCCGAAATCACTTCTTCAACGCGGCGGGTGCTGAAAACCTCCTCGCCGTCGACCATTCTGCTTTCCGGACGGTATTCGATAAACACCACCGCCATGCGCTTGCCCACGTTGGCCGTGGTGTGTTCGAGCATGCGGCGCGCGCCCTGGCCGTCCAGGGTGACAACCACGTTGGGCTGGCCGCTTTGCTGGTCAAAGCCCGAAGCCGCGCCAACCAGGTTGTCGCCGGAGGCGATGACCTCGCGCGACAGCAAAATGGGCTGGTCATTGCGGTCGTGATAGAGCCGGCTGCCGGACGGAACGCGCCCGGTGCGCTCGGCTTCGTATGGGTCGTTTTCCTCATCAACGCCGCGGTACTCCACCGTGGCCGTGGCGCCCAGAACGCGTTTGGCCTGGGCCGTATCCTGAACACCGGGAAGCTGCACCACAATGCGATTGGCGCCCTGCTGCTGAATGACCGGCTCGGCCACGCCCAGCTCGTTGACGCGGTTGCGCAGGGTGGTGATGTTTTGCTGCAGCGCATTCTGCTGCACTTCGTCAAGAAACTGTTCTTCGATGGTGGCACGCAAATTCCAGGTGCGTCCGGACTGGGTGGCCTCGATACTCAGGCCCTCGAGCTCGCGATTGGCCAGCCTGAGCGCATTGTCGCGGTCTTCCTGGCTGCGCAGCTCAACCACCACCGCATTGCCGGAAACCCGCACGGTGCGGTAGCGAATGCCCTCCTTGCGCAGCAGCCCGCGAAATGAATCGACAAAGCCGTTCAGGCGCTGCGTGCGCGCCGCGTCCATGTCGACTTCCATCAAAAAGTGCACCCCGCCCTGCAGGTCAAGGCCCAGCACCATGGGTTCCGCGCCAAGTGCAGCCAGCCAGCCGGGCGTTGCCGGCGCCAGGTTGAGCGCCACCACGTAGTCGTCGCCCAGCGCATCGCGCAGGGCGTCCTGGGCGCGCATCTGGCGATCGGTGTTTGAAAAGCGGACCAGAAGACGCTGGGAGCTCAGTTCGGTGCGGCCATACTCTATGCCGGCCGAATCAAGAACCCGCTCAACTTCACCAACCAGCTCCTGCTGAAGCTCAAAACCCCGGGTGGATGACACCTGAACCGCCGGGTCGTCGCCATAAAGGTTGGGCAGGGCATAAACCAGTCCCACAGCGATCACAACGATCAGCAGGACGTACTTCCATCGTGCAAATTCATTCATGGGAAATTGTTTCTTGTGTGCGGTTGAATGTCCGGGAACTCAGTCCAGCGAGGAAATTGTTCCCTTGGGAACAACCTGGGCAATGGAATGGCGCTGCAGCCGGATTACTGTCCCGACGGCCACTTCGACCGCCACAAAGTTTTCATCGACTTCGTTAATGACGCCCAGCATTCCGCCGGCTGTCACCACCTCATCGCCCACCGCCAGTCCGGCCACCAGTTCGCGGTGCTGCTTGTTGCGCTTCATCTGCGGGCGAATCAGCAAAAACCAGAAAATCACCACAATGGCAATCAGCGGCAACAGGCCGGCCAGTGGTGATCCCTGCTGTTGGGCGGCACTTTGTGCCATGGCGCTGGAAATCAGAAAATCCATGGGGCTTCCTCAAGTCTGGTTTGAC
>DATGSU010000148.1:0-2722 GCA_035302305.1 Wenzhouxiangella sp.
TGCAGCCCAATATCTGGAAAGGGGCGACCGCGCCGCCGCTCTAACGCGGCTGGACAAAGCCCTGGCCAACCCGCCCGATGACTTCCGGCTGCGCCTGAACTACGACGACCTGCTGTGGCGCTACCGTCAGCAGATTCAGGACGGCGTAGCCGAATCAAAAAACCCTGACTTTTAGATCAATGGCCGCCCAATCATGACGCCCCACCCGCCCGATACCCGTTTCAAATCCCTGCTGCCCGCCCTTGTTTTCGCCGGGGTGCTGCTTTTTGCCTGGTGGGCCTACGGTCTGGGAACAATCGGCGGCTGGCATTTTGACGACCATGCCAGCCTCAACGGGCTGGAGCAGGTCGAAGACCTGACCTCGGGGCTGATATTCACCACCAGCGGTTTTGCCGGCCCGCTCAAGCGCCCGGTGGCGCTGGCCAGCTTTGCCGTGCAGGCCCAAAGCTGGCCCGACCACCCCGAGAACTTTTTGCGCGTCAATGTCTATATTCACCTGTTCAACGGCGTGCTGGTGTTCTGGCTGGCGGGCCTGCTGGCCGGTTTGGCAACGGACAAGACAGAACAGAGCCGGCGCTGGGGCTTTGCGCTGGCGGTGGCCGCCGCCTGGGTGCTGTCGCCTTTTCTGGCCAGCGCCAGCCTTATGGCCGTGCAGCGCATGACCCTGTTGGCCGCCACTTTCATGTTTGCCGGCCTGGGCGGCTATCTGCTCGGCCGCCGGCGCATGGCTACCCGCCCGCGATCCGGCCTGCTTCTGGCGCTGTGCAGCCTGGGCGCGGGCACGCTGGTGGCCGCCTTTGCCAAGGAAAATGGCGCCCTGCTGCCAATTCTCGTTCTGCTGTGCGAATTTTTGGTCATAAGGCGTGCGAAAACCGCCCTGCCGCCTCTGCCCCGCTCGATGTTCCACCTGCTGCTGACCCTGCCAACGCTGTTGATTTTGGCTTACCTAGCCTGGCGCGGCATCATCGGTTCGGGCTACGGCAACCGCGATTTTGACGTGGGCCAGCGCCTGCTCACCCAGGCGCGGGTGGTGTGGGACTATATATTTGCTCTGCTGGCCCCACGCGCCGGCACCGTAACGCCCTACAGCGACGGCTGGCAGGCATCGCACTCGCTGCTCAACCCGCTCTCCACCCTGTTTTCCGTCCTCGGCCTGGGTGTTTTGTTTGCCGCCATGCTGGCCGGCGCGAGCCGCTGGCCGCTGATGGTGTTCGGCCTGGCGTGGTTTTTTGCCGCCCAGCTGCTTGAATCCACCACCGTTGCCTTGGAGCTGTACTTTGCCCATCGGGTCTATGTCTCGGCCTTTGGGCTGTTTTTTGCCCTGGCCTGGCCGCTGTTTTTCTCGCCGGCCTTCAAAAACATCCGCTGGGCTGGGCCGCTTTTGGCGACTGTCTTTGCAGCTGCTTCAGGACTGGTGCTGCTGTACACCGCCTGGCTGTGGGGCCAGCCGGACAAAGCGGCGCAGGTTTGGTATGAAAAAAACCCTAACTCAGTCCGTGCCGCCCAGAAGATCTCGTTTATGTATGCCCGCAAAGACAGCCCAAGGCTGGCCGACAATATTCTGGCTCGGACGCTTGAAAGCCACTTCAACCACCAAATGCTGACCCTGCAGCGCATGAACTACTGCGGCGCAGAACTGAATGAAGGCAAGCATGACGCCCTAAAGAGACTGGAATCCGCCCGGCAAGCACTGACCGTGCCAAAAACTGTCACCCTGGCGGCCGCCATACAGCTGCATGATTTTGTGTTGGGAGGCTTCAGCCACTGCAACGCGTTCAGCGTGAAAGACCTGAACGACCTGATCCGCACCGCACTGCATGACTCAAGTCGTCATCAAAGCCGGCGCACCACTGAGTACATTTACTACGCCCTGGCCCAACTGGCCGAGCGCGACGGCCAGCCCGCCACCATGCGCCGGCACCTTGAGCAGGCGCTGGCGCTGGAACCCGACCCGCAAACGGCCATTCTTGTCGCCTACGCCTATATATTGGATGGCGACCTGCCGGCAGCGCGTGACTACCTGCACCGCAGCCTGGCCCAGCCGCCGCCCATGAACCGGCTGGAGCAGGCGCGCTGGAACAAGCAGATTGGTCAATACCTGCGTGATATATCGGAATAGCCAGTTTTCGCGACCAAAGCTGTTCTACAAAAACCCAATGGCACGCAAATTGCATGTCTATCCCTGACGGATTTCGTCAAGATCTGACAATTTGGGGTTCGCCATGTTTTCCACCGCATCCGGTTTTTCCCGCACCCGCTCGAACGAGCACGGCTTTACGCTGATCGAGCTGATGATTGTGGTCGCCATTCTCGCCATCCTCATGGCGATTGCCATCCCTGCCTATCAGGACTACACCATACGCGCCCAGGTCACCGAAGGCATGAACCTGGCCAACGGCGCCAAGTCGGCCATCTGGGACTACTGGTCAAGCAAGGGCAAGTTCCCCGACGACAATGTTGAAGCCGGCATGCCCGCCGCCGACAGCATCAAAGGCGAATATGTCAGCGAAGTTGAAATCGACGATGAAGGACAAATCACCATCACCTTTGGTGCCGATGGTGCCAACAAGGCCATCAAGGGCAAAACTCTTATCCTGAAAGCACTGGGAACAGCCGACGATGCCTCCATGGCTTGGAGCTGCAATGAAGGTGATGTTCCAGTAAAATATCGCCCGGCTCGCTGCCGCAGCTGAAACGAATGAATTGATCGCCAATGTGACAA
>DATGSU010000149.1:0-8344 GCA_035302305.1 Wenzhouxiangella sp.
ACGGTAGTCGTTGCGGAACACGGCCAGCTCGGCCAGGGTGGATTGTCCGCGCCAGCGCAGGCCGGCTTCCACGGTGCGCCCCTTTTCCGGTTTGAGATCCGGGTTGGCAATGGCGCGCACGCGCATCTGGGCATACTCAAGTCCGATGTTGACATCGCTGAACGGTGGCGCGCGCAGGCCGCGGGCATACTGGGCGAACAGCTCCATGGAGCCGTTCAGGGGCCAGACCAGCCCCAGGCGCGGCTGCCAGCTGCTGGTGCTCAGCTCGGTGGTTTCGGCTTCCGGATAGGACTGCTCGAAAAGGGCGTCCCGACCCAGGGACAGATCGTAATATTCCCAGCGTACGCCGGGGCTGAGGGTGGGGCCGCCGCGCCACAGCCTGATTTCATCATGCAGGTAAATGCCCAGCTCGCTGACCCGGCTGCGCGGAAAATCGCGCAGCGGAAAAACTTCGCCCAGAATCACGTTGCTGGCGTGGCCGTCCTCCAGGTGGGTTTCAAGGCCGTCGCGCAGATTGGACACGCGCGATTGGCTGTATTCAAAGCCGTAGCCGAAACGATGATGGAGGGTCCCGGTCTGGAGGTCGGACTCCAGATCGGCCCCGGCGCCGGTGGTTTTCTGGTCAAACTCAAAGCGCCGATACACGTCAACCGGAACAGGTGCCACAGGGCGCAGGTCGCGGGTTTCCTGACGGGTGTCGCTGGACTGGTGCCAAACCCTCCAGTGCCCCCGGCTGACCGGCCCCAGTGCGGCCAGGTCCTGGTCAATCAGCAGCCGCAGAGCTTCGCGCCGATCGTCACCCAGCAGCAGGGTGGTGTTGGCAAACTGCGCGCTGTGGCCCAGCGCGGCGCGAATATCCGACTTGCGGGTTTCCTGGCTGGCGTCCAGGGTCAGCTGCAGCCGGCCGTAAAGCGTGTCATGGCCGGCCTTGAGCAAAGCCGACTGCTGCTTTCTTTCAAGCCGGTCGCGTGGCGTGTCGTCGGGTCGGCCGGCGGCGCGGATTTCATCACCGCGTCGGCCAACAATGGCCGCCATAAAATCAAAACTGTCGTGGCGCATGGCAGCGGCGGCATTCAATCGTATGCGGTCGCTGTCGCTGGCGCCCTGCAGGCCGATTCGCGTTCCTGCATCACCGGCGGCAATAACGTCGCTGGCGTTAACCGTCGAAATGGCCACTACACCGCCCAATGCCTTGGAACCGTACAGGGTGGAGGCCGGCCCGCGCAGAATTTCCACCCGCCGAACCAGGCCCATTTCCAGCAGGCCGCGGCCGGTGTCGGCAAAGGCGCCGACATCAAACTGGTCGGCCACCGGCATGTTGTCAACCACCACGGCCGTGCGGTTGCCGCCCAGGCCGCGAATTCTGAAGCCGCCAAAGCCAAAACGGTTGGAACCGTTGTCAATGGCCATGCCGGGCTCGTAGCGCACCAGGTCGGCCACATCCATAACCAGGTCGCGCTCCAGCCGGTCGGCATCAATCACCGTTACCGTGCCGGCCACTTCCGAAAGCTGGCGCGGCTGACGGTGAGCAACGACTGTAATCGGGTCAAGCTCGGCCGGGCGGCTGTTGTCTTCACTGTCAACAGCGGCTTCAGTGGCTGCCATTGTGGCAGTTGGCAGGCACAGCACCAGAACTGCCGCCAGCCGCATAACGTACATAAAACTCATTTCAATAACTCCATATCAAGACGCCCCGCGGTGCGGGGCGTTTGTGAGGGGTTCATAGCGCGGCGCAGCGTCAATAAATATCGTTGCGCGTGTTGTAGTTGTTGAACTTTCCGGTGGGTGTAACGATGCGCTCGCCCTTGATGACATGCTTGAGCTTGCGCGTCTTGTCGTCCACCACCACAATGGCCGATTCCTCTTCCATGCCCGACCACACCGAGAACCAGACTTCATCGCCGGCCTTGTTGTATTCGGGCTGCACGATGCGCATGGCGCCCGGCTCGATACCGGCCCATTCGGCAATGGGCAGCACTTCATAGCCGGCATCCATATCGTTGATGTCGAATACGGCCACCGTCTGCGATATTTTGGGCTCGGGATGCAGCGTGGTGTCCACCCACAGATTGCTGGATTCAGGATGGGTCTTGACGAACAGCGAGCCGCCGCCCTGACCTTCCAGAATCTGCGCAACCTTGAAGGCATGCTCCGGATGGTTTTCAGGGTCGGTGCCGATCAGCGCAATATTGGCGTTGCCCAAGGCACTGGTGGCCCACACCGGCCCGTATTCCGGATGCACAAAATTGGCGCCGCGCCCGGGGTGCGGGGTGCGCTCAAATGGAATCAGCGCTTCCAGCTTGCGGTCCTTGGCGTCCACCACGGCAATGGCGTCCGACTCGTTGGCTGCAGTCAGGAAATAGCGCCCGGTGGAATCCCAACCGCCGTCATGCAGGTAGCGCGCCGCGCCGATGGTGGTCACCTGCAGGCTGTCAAAGTCCTGATAATCCACCAGCAGAATCTGGCCGGTTTCCTTTACGTTGACAATGAATTCCGGATGCTGGTGCGAACCGACAATGGCGGCCACGCGCGGCTCGGGGTGATATTCCTGGGTGTCCACCGTCATGCCGCGGGTGGAAACAATCTTGTGAGGCTCCAGAGTCTGGCCATCCATGATCACGTAATGCGGCGGCCAGTAAGCACCGGCAATGGCCAGCTTGTCCTCATAGCCGGGATAGCGCGAATTTTCGACCGAGCGGGCTTCCAGGCCAATCTTGATTTCAGCCACCACCTGCGGCGGGTTCATGTACAGGTCAATCAGGTCAATCTTGCCGTCGCGGCCTATGGTGGTGAAGTAGCGGCCCGAGCTTGAAGCGCGCGAAATATGTACCGCGTAGCCCGTTGGCAGGTAGGAAACAACCTCCTTGCTGGCGCCGTCAATAATGGCCACCTCGCCGGCATCGCGTAAAGTTACGGCAAACATGTCGTCCACATCCCAGTCGTGCTGGGGGCTGTCGGGGCGATCTTCCGGGTCGACAAACACGGTCCAGGATTCAAGCATTTCATCCATGCCCCACTCGGGCGGCAAGGGCGGTTCATGCTGCAAAAACCGCGCCATGGCATCAATTTCGGCATCGGTCAGCTCACCCGAGGTGCCCCAGTTGGGCATGCCGGCGGGCGAACCGAAGTTGATCAGCGCCTTGAGATAGTCGCTGCCTTTTTCCTGGGTAATGTCGGTGGTCAGCGCCTTGCCGGTGGCCCCCTTGCGCAGTACGCCATGACAGCCGGCGCAGCGCTCAAAGTAAATCTGTTCCGAGCGCTCGAACTCTTCTTGAGTCATGTCGGGCGCACCTGGTGAAACCACGCGCTTGCCGCCTTCAACCGTAGACGGACTGCCCTTGAATGCCAGCTCGGCTTCACTGGCGCCGGAGTGGCGCTCGCCCTTGCTGCGATCCTCTAGCCCCAGCTCAACGCGCTGTCTGGACACTTGCTCAACAGTCACTGCGTCCTCGCTGTTGCCCCAAGTGTGGGTGACATAGGCAATGATGTCGGCCACTTCCTGGTCGGTCAGGTAGCTCATGGGCGGCATTACGCCGTTGTAGGTCACGTCGTTGACCACCAGCTCGCCCGAGCGTCCGGTCAGAATATTGCTGACCAGATAATCGCTGTCGCCGATGATGTGGTCATTGTCGGCCAGCGGAGGAAAGGCACCGGGCAAGCCCTTTCCGTCCGCCTGGTGACATGCCTGGCAGTGTGTTTTGTAGCCGGCTTCACCATCGCTGACCGAAACCTCGGCACTGGTTTGTGCCTGCTCCCCGTTCGTTTCAGCCGTGGTTGTATCGGCCTGGCAGGCCGTGGTCAATGCCAGCAGAATTGCGGCAGCCCACATCCAGGTGGAAAATAAACGTTTTTGAACCATGTGTACGCCTCCGTAGGATCAAATGGCTGTTGCCAGCCGACTCCAATCATAGATGCAAGCAAACTGCGCCTATTTGCTTCAAGTCAAAAACACGTTAAATAATGCGCCGCAGGAAGCAGACGAGATCGTTTTCAGCGGTGTGCGGGAAAATCGACCTTGACAGCCGGCGTCATGTTGGCCACAATACGCAGCTTAATTAAGCGCCCGTAGCTCAGCTGGATAGAGTACCTGGCTACGAACCAGGCGGTCGGAGGTTCGAATCCTTCCGGGCGCGCCAAATAGAAAGAACAAAGCCCCGACGCTGATCGGGGCTTTTTCGTATCCAAAGCCGGGATTCGAACCTCCGACCCTGTGCATCAAGGCTTGAAGCACGCGGGCCATAACAAAAAGCCCCGGTAAAACCGGGGCCTTGAACTGCCTGCGAACGGAGCACGCCGGATCGGGCGCAGAAACACCCGCATACGTATCGGTACAGGGCAGCATGCCTAGTCGCGCAAATGGCATATTTTGGTCACCCTGCCGGCTTCTATATATACCTGAACGGTTTTGCCGCGCTGGTAGAAATCCATGCGAATGCCTGCCGATCCGCCGTAGCGGTTTTCCAGTCGCCATTCGCGGTCGGGGCCCAGTTCGTCCACCCTTCGTACCGAATCGCCCACCACAACCAGCTTGTTGTTGATGCGCGCCGAGCGACTGCAGCTGTCGGCCACAGCGGGCCCGGCAATCAGCACAGCCAAAAACACCATCCAATAACGCATGTTGCGTCCTCCTTACTGTTACAAGCCATTATTGCCACAACCGGGGCGCCGATGCAAAAATGGCCGACAGTGCCAAATGATGCTCAAAAACAGTGTGGTAAGGTTTCCCGCGTGGCAGTTGCTGTATCCAGAGGGACCGGCTGACGGGCTGTTTGCGCAGAATTGCCGCCAGTGTTCAATACATCCCCTTTTCAATGGAGAAACCAACAATGATTCGACATCTATCGCTTGTATTCCTGGTGGCCCTGCTTGTGGCGCTCACGGGCTGTTCGGATGGCACCCGGCTGGATGCTTCCAGCGAGCAGGCCATGCAAGAATCCATAACCGCCATTCAGGGTGAACTGCCTGCTGACAAGCGCGCCGAGTTTGAAGAGGCCGTGCTTATTGTCATGGCCAGTCAGGTGGACTTTTCCGAGCTCGAAGGCATGGACAACCCCGAAAAGGCCATGGAAGAAAAGGTTCGCAAGGCCATTCACGGGAAAACCGCCAGCCAGATCATTGCCATGGCCGAAAAGGTTAAAAATCGCTGACCACGCCATCAGCGATGCTGCCCGCCGGGAATCAACTGGTGGGCAGCCGCATACGGATGTTAAGCAGCGGCGCTCTGGAGTCAGCCGGCCGGTGACGGAACACCCTGGTGCGGGTCGGGGCAATCTCATCCTGTGCAGGGTTTTCACATATGCATTGTGAAGCATGGCGAGCGCTCATGGTCATAAGTTCTTTCTAATGCGAATATTGATGCGATTCACAAAACCACCTTCAGTTGTTGACATAATCCAGTAATCGGGTTAGGTTTCTCCTTTAATCTCATCGAGACCGGCTGAGGGACAGGCCCTGTGACGCCGGGACAACCACCAGTTTGACTGGAACGGTGCCAAATCCTGCGGCTGGCTTTGCGTTGGCCGAAAGATGAGAAGGGCCTGTTTGTCGGCCTTTCCCGAAAATTTGGTTCTCCGCCGGTTGTGGATGAGTTTTCACAAAGGAGAAACCAATGCGTGTCCAAGCTGTTTGCCGTTCTTCACTGCCTCGTCGTTTGGTCAACCCGGGCGTTGTTTTGTACATGAGCTGCAGGCAGCTGTGCGAGGGAAGCCGACTTGCCGGCCGTCGCGACCAGCGAGTTCCCCAGGGGGGCGAATCATGACAACGCCGGTTCGGTCTGTGCGCGCCCAGCTTGCGCATAAAAAGCGCGTTTTAATTGCCGCCTTTGTGGGCACGGGCATCGAGTGGTACGACTTTTATCTGTACGGGACCGTGGCAGGGCTGGCTTTCAACCGGCAGTTTTTTCCCGATGAGTCCACGCTGGCGGGCACCATTGCGTCGTATGCGGTGTTTGCGTCGGGATTCTTGGCCCGGCCGCTGGGTGGCGCACTTGCCGGCCACCTGGGTGATCGTCTGGGGCGCAAGGGCATGCTGGCGGCATCGCTGGTAACCATGGGGCTGGCGTCAACGTTGATCGGCCTGCTGCCCACTTATGAAACCATTGGCATGACCGCCGTGGTGCTTTTGGTGCTGCTGAGGCTGGTGCAAGGATTGTCTTCAGGTGCGGAATGGGGCGGGTCGGCGGTGTTGACCGTCGAACATGCACCAGCCAGCGCACGTGGACTGTTTGGCAGCTTTACCCAAGTGGGTTCGGCAGTGGGCATGCTCATGGCCACAGGCACCATTGCGCTTATTCAGGCGCTGCTTTCGCCCGAACAGTTTTTGGCCTGGGGCTGGCGAATTCCATTCTTGGCCAGCCTGGGACTGGTGGCGTTCGGACTATACATTCGCCTGGGCGTAGCCGACTCCGACGAGTTCCGCGCGCTGAAAAAAAGTGGCCGGGTACAGAAAACTCCCATCAAGCAGGTCATTTGTCATCACAGACGGGCGTTGTTGGTGACCATCGGCCTGCGCCTGGCGCAGCCGGGGCTGTTTGCAATCCTGGCTGTATACACCATCAATTACCTGGCCGAGCGGCGCGGTGACACCACCACGGCGGTAACGGCGGTGGCCATGGTGTCTGCAGTCGGCTTGGTGTCCGGCGTCCTGTGGGGGCGGCTGTCGGACAAATGGGGGCGGCGGCGTATCTGTATGGCGGCCACGATCGGCATCGCTATTTTCATCTGGCCGTATTTCTGGTTTCTGGATGCGGGTTCGCTGGTTCTTTTGCCGCTGATGATGGTGCTTGGAATGAATGTTTTGCATGATGCGGTGTATGGGCCGCAGGCGGCCTGGTTTGCCGAGCAGTTTCCGGTGGAGGTGCGCTATATTGGGGTATCAGGTGGGCACGGTCATTTCAGGTGGGCTAACCCCGGTGATTGCGGTATCGCTGCTGGCGCTGGGTGGCAACCGGCCGTGGCTGATCTGTGGCTATATCACTGTTTTGTGTGCGCTGTCGCTGTGGGCATCGGTGGTCGCATGCGACCCTGTGGCCGATGCGAAACCCCAATCCCGTGCTGAACCCGAAACAAGGGAACCGGTGGCGGCATGACAAAAAAAATGATGCTGAACGCGTTCGAAATGATGGTGCCGGCCTTTCAGTCGCCTGGTTTGTGGCGTCATCCCGAGGATCAAAGTCATCGTTACACCGAGCTGGACTACTGGGTGGATTTGGCGCAAACGCTGGAGTCGGGCGGATTTGCCGGGATATTTCTGGCCGATATTCTGGGTGTGTATGACTCGTATGGAGGCAGTGGTGATGCGGCCTTGCGAGGGGGTGTGCAGTACCCGATTCTTGATCCCACCGTGGTGATCCCGGCGCTGGCCGCGGCCACCAAAAAAATCGGTGTGGGCGTGACGGCGTCGACCACCTATGAGCACCCGTATCTGCTGGCCAGGCGCTTGGGCACGCTGGATCATCTGACCGGCGGCCGCGTGGGGTGGAACATTGTGACGTCCTATCAGGATTCGTCGGCGCGCAACCTGGGACTGGAGCGGCAGCTGCCCCATGACCAGCGTTATGACCGCGCTGATGAATTCATGGATGTGGTCTACAAACTGTGGGAAGGCTCGTTTGAGGACGAGGCGCTGCGCGCTGACCGCGAGGCCGGGGTGTTTATCGACCCGCAGCGGTTGCATTTGATCAACCATTGGGGCCGACACTTCAGGGTGCCGGGGCCGGTGCTGTCGCAGCCATCGCGGCAGCGCACACCCTTGCTTTTTCAGGCGGGGGCGTCAGCGCGCGGGCGCTCGTTTGCGGCCCGCCACGCAGAGGCGATTTTCTTCAACGGGCCGACAACGGAGGTGGTTGGGCGCTGGGTCGATGACGTGCGCAGCCGGGTGGAAGCGGGCGGGCGGTCGAGCGATTCGGTGCGGATTTTTACCATGGCCACCGTGGTGGTGGCCGACACCGACGAACAGGAGCAAGCAAAATACGAGGACTACAGGCAGTACGTTGATCCCGAGGCGGCACTGGCGTTGTTTGGGGGCTGGACGGGGCTTGATCTGTCTGGTGTGGATCTGGACGTGCCACTGAAAAATGTCAGCTCGGAGGGCCACCGCTCGGCGCTGGAGACGTTTACCTCGCTGGACAGCAAGCGTAAATGGACCACTCGGGAGATTGCCAATTTCATCGGCATCGGCGGGCGCGGGCCGGTCATTGTCGGTTCGGAACGTGTCAACCTATTCCCAACACATCGGCGACGATTTCTATGTAACAACCTCGGGCAGCTCGATGCTGACCGGTGTTGGTGAGATTTGGAACGCTTCCGGATCGTGCAGTAGCTCCGCTGCAGTCTGACCGTCTTCG
>DATGSU010000150.1:0-2023 GCA_035302305.1 Wenzhouxiangella sp.
CAAGGGCCTGTCGCTGGCCGAGGCCGCCGACGAGGTGGTCAACAACACGCTCAAAAACGCTGGCGGAGACGGTGGCGTCATTGCCCTGGACTCCAAAGGCAATATCAGCATGCCGTTCAACACCCCCGGCATGTACCGGGCCGCCGTTCACCCTGACGGCAGCGTGCAAATCGGGCTTTATCGCGGGGATGACTGACCGTGTATCCGGACGGTCGGGAACTGGTCTTTGCCTGCCCGTACTGCGGCGAGACCAATGAGTTTTTTGCCGACGCACAGGAATACGGGCAGATCATTATTGTTGATTGCCACGTGTGCTGCCAGCCGATTGAAATCGGCCTGCCCGCTGATCCCGACCAGCCGCCGGAAGTAAAGACCCAGGACGGCTAGGGCATAAAAGGCCGGGCACAAAAAGCCGCCCCGGCGCAGTGCACCGGAGCGGCTGCATTGCCAGCACAGAAAATCAGTAGCGGTAGTGCTCGGGCTTGTACGGCCCTTCCACCGCCACGCCGATGTAATCGGCCTGTTCCTGCTCAAGCTCGGTCAGCCGCGCACCGACGCGCGCAAGATGCATGCGCGCCACGTGCTCGTCCAGATGCTTGGGCAGCACATAAACCTTGTTTTCATAGCGGTCGCCGTGCTTGAACAGCTCAATCTGGGCCAGCGTCTGGTTGGTAAACGAGTTGGACATGACAAAGCTGGGGTGGCCTGTCGCGCAGCCCAGATTGACCAGACGCCCGCGGGCCAGAAGGATAATGCGCTTGCCGTCGGGGAAGATGACGTGATCCACCTGCGGCTTGATCTCGTCCCATTCATACTGCTCGAGGCTGGCCACGTCGATCTCGTTGTCAAAATGGCCGATGTTGCAAACGATGGCCTGATCCTTCATGCGGCGCATGTGGTCGTGATTGATGACGTTGTAGTTGCCGGTGGCAGTGACAATGATGTCGGCCGCCTCGACCACGCCCTCGTCTTCAAGGTTGACCACCTTGTAGCCTTCCATGGCCGCCTGCAGCGCGCAGATGGGGTCCACTTCGGTGACCCAGACGTTGGCCGACAGCGCCCTGAGCGACTGGGCCGAACCCTTGCCAACGTCGCCGTAGCCGCACACGATGGCGGTTTTGCCGGCGATCATCACGTCGGTGGCTCGCTTGATGGAATCCACCAGCGACTCGCGGCAGCCGTACAGGTTGTCGAACTTGGACTTGGTGACCGAATCGTTGACGTTGATGGCCGGAAAGGTCAGCGCGCCCTCGCGCTCCATGCGGTAGAGGCGGTTGACGCCGGTGGTGGTTTCCTCGGTCACGCCCTGGATGTTCTCAAGCGCCCCTGAATACCAGCCGGGATTGAGCTCAAGCCGCTTTCTGATGGAAGCGAACAGGGCCTTTTCCTCTTCGCTGCCGGGGTTGTCGAGCACGGATGCGTCCTTTTCGGCCCGTGCGCCCAGGTTGAGCAGCAGGGTGGCATCGCCGCCGTCGTCAAGAATCATGTTGGCGGTCTGCCCGTCGGGCCACTGGAAAATACGATGGATGAATTCCCAGTATTCGTCCAGCGTTTCGCCCTTGAAGGCAAACACGGGGATGCCCTGCTCAGCGATGGCGGCGGCGGCATGGTCCTGCGTGGAGTAGATGTTGCACGATGCCCAGCGCACCTCGGCACCCAGCGCCACCAGAGTTTCGATCAGCACGGCAGTCTGAATGGTCATGTGCAGGCTGCCGGCGATGCGCGCGCCCTTGAGCGGCTGGTCGTCGGCATACTGGGCCCGGGTCTGCACCAGGCCGGGCATCTCGGTTTCGGCAATGCGGATTTCCTTGCGGCCGAATTCCGCCAGGCCGGCATCGGCAATATACTGGTCCTGTGCGGTCGACGCGATGCGATCGTCAAAAAACACGCCCTTGCCGTGTTCCTGCAGGTTGGCGCTCATGGTTGATTACCTCAATTGATCTGAATGAAAGTTCGGGTCTTGCGGCCACAGTCTGCAGACACCTGCAGGCGCGGCGGGTTCTCAAAAGCCGGCAGCGGCGCG
>DATGSU010000151.1:0-3409 GCA_035302305.1 Wenzhouxiangella sp.
TGTAACGCCCCAGGCCAAAGCTGCATTTTTTGCCCACGTGCAGCCACTGACCCAGGTGAATGAACGGCCAGAAGTCATCCAGCGGGCCCTTGAGGTGCCAGCGGCCGATCACGCCGCCAATGGGCATGGACTGTTTCTGACGGCTGGATTTGCGGCGCCATATCTTCCAGACAAGCTGCTTGTGCCCTTCTGCCTTTTGGGCCTGTTGTGCAAGCTGTGAATAGTCAGGAAGAAGTTTGCAGCCAAGCAGCAGCGTGGTGAAGTTGGTGGTGCGCCGCGCCAGGGCCATCAGCAATAGGTACGGGTTGACGCTGTCGCAGTCGAGCTCCCTGCCCCGGCTGCGAAGATTCAGCGGCGTGACAAATTCGAAAGTCAGCTGGCTGACCGGCCTGGATTGAGGCACAAATTCATATCGAACGGGCTGGTGTCGCGTCGCGCCATCCTGTCGGCTGTAGACCGGGCTGCCACCTTCGTCGACAACCCGCTGCAGAGTCAGCCGGGCGCGACCGGGCCCCAGCCCGGCGGCCAGCGCCCTGCGCCAGGCGGAAATGATTAGATTCTGATGGTCAAGCGCGGGGCCGATCAAAACCATGGAAAAGCAAAATTCCTTGCCGGCGCCATAACGGCCGGCATGATCAAACGGCGGTGGCTCGACCACATAGGGAACCGGTATTTGCGCATGACCCCGGCCGGCATGCGCCGGCGGCGGCGGTTCGAACACCGCCGGATAGGCGCAGCTGCGATAAAGCGGGCACTGCCGGCAGTCGTTCAGGCCGGTTACGCATACCAGGCTTTTGAGGGCGTGGCCGAAGGCGCCGCGCAGCATGGAGCCGGTAAAACGGGGCAGCTGCAGGTCATGATCTGCCGTGGCGACAAAATGCAGGCGGGCCAGCGGGAAATCCTGTACGGAAAACGCCTGCACAGCTCAGCTCTCCCGCACCAGCAGGCTGAATTGATACGGCTGCTTTTTAAGCATGGGCAGATCAATGACCCGGCCTTCGGGCAGCCTGGGCAGCAGCCGGTAAACCAGGGCACGGTCACCGGGCTGCATTTCCACCCGCCGGCGGCACACCGGCACCGGCCGTTCCAGCAGCTCGCTCAGCCAGCGGGCCGTGGCGTGATGACCAACGGCGCTTGCAAAGCGCCCAGCCGCCAGGACGCGGGCGGCGCGCAGATCCAGCGGCCCGCTCATGCAATAGCGGCCGTTGGCAAACAGGGTGGCGCTGTTGAGCAAGTAGAGCACGGCGGTTCAGTCTTCTCCGAGAATTTGCTTGATGAACTTTGTGCGCTTGTAATTGCTTTTCTTCTTGGGTTTGTCCCAAGCCTTGGCTTTTTTCATCAATGACTTGATATGGGCGGCAATTTCGAGCTTTAGGCCTTCGTTGTCGTCCCATTCACCCTGCTCCAGAGCCTTGGCTGCTGGAATAAACAGAGGCGCCTCTCTATTGAGCGCTTTGTCGTGCAGTTCATGAATGATGCGCTCGGCTTCGGACATTTGCCCCAGTTCCGCCTCGCGCTCAGCCTGTTCCTGCGCCTGCTGCTCTTCTTCCCTGCGCCGGGCCCGGGCCGATTCGTCTTCGGCCATTGCGCCATAGCCAACGGCGGTTTTGGCGCCAAAGCCGACCCACTGACAGGCGTGACCAAAGGCGGCGGACAGCAGGGTTTTCCAGCGGTCTCCCCCGGCCAGGTTGTCTTCGTGGTGCTTGCCCAGCTGCTCAAGCAGCGGCCGGTTGCACGCCATGCTGAAGAAGAAGCTGGATCCGGCCGGCACGGCGAGGAACTGAATGGGAACCGGCTGGCCCGAGTCGTGCGGAGGGACAATGTCGCCGCCCTTTTGCTGGTAGTAGTCGCCCTGGTGCGGGGTCATGATTTCCAGCGCCAGGCTGTCAGTTTTTATTTCGGGAATGACGTCGTGGAAGACCAGCGCACCACGCCGGGCATTGTCTTCGGCTTCGTCGCCGGCCTCGGGGCCGAACAGCATTTCGATTCGCTCCGCCGTCCAGCCGTGAGTTTCGCCCCAGTCGCCCCGGGCCAGCTCGGTGGCGGCCTGGCGCAGCACGCCCTTGACGCCGCTGCCGGCCAGGTAGGGCAGGCCGTACGGGCTGAGAAACGCAAAGCCGTTTTCGAGCGGGTGTTCGTTGCCCAGCCCGGTGACAAAGGGCGCGGTGGCCACGGCGTCACAAACAAACCGGTCTTGCTCGTTCACGCGGGCCATTGCCGCCTTGTGGCGCTTTGCCAGCGACTGCATGAGCTGCCGGTCGCTGTTGCCGAGCTTGAGGATTTTTTGCCACTCCTCTTTTTTAAGCCCGTCGGGCTTTTCCCAATTGGGGCCCCAGTAAGCGAAGTACATGCCAAACCGCATGGCCGGCGATGCCTTGCTGAAATCCTGTCCAAGGTACTTGGGTGCTGCTGCTTTGAACATGCTCAATCTCCCCGGGCGCGGGCCGCGGCCATGTGGCGCAGCCATTTGAGCCAATTGAAGGCTTCGGTGGTGATTGCCTGGAATTCACCGGGACGGCAGCTGGACAGGTGCTCCATAAAGCCGGAAAAATCCTCGGGCGTGTCGTTTTGACCGTGCAGCCAATTGCGCAGCTGACCGGCCAACACGTTATGGCGTTTGTCCTTGCTGTGCATGAAAGCCATGGCCTGCATCAGACCGGAATTCATGATGAGCGCGGGCAGGCCCTTGGCGGTGCCGACGTATTTTGTATACTCGTCCGGCCCGAGGCTGCGACGCGCCTCGGAAACCGCTTTCCAGGCGTGGCGGGCGCGTTTTTGTTCAAGGGTTTCCATGCTCATTTGTCGCCCTCCACAACGCGGACCATGACCAGCCCGCGACCAATGGTGGCGTCGCCGCCCATTTGCACCGTCTTGCCATCGATGACGTTTGTGATCTTGGCCATGACGCCGTCGGCGTCGTCTTCGTGGTCGTCGCCGCTGCGGGTTTTGCTCGCCATCAGAGGGGCGACCAGCAGGGATTCGGGCGGCAGGTTTTCGGTGTAGAACAGCCCGCCGTCGGCCGCCGTGCCGGTGTTTTTATCAATCCGGACGTGCGGCTCAACGAGCATGGCGTGCTCGGCAAAATAGGCAAAGTCGGTGTCGGGAAGAATCACCAGATCGGTTTTGAGTTTGTCGCGGAAAAACACGCTGGCGTCATCACCCGGCAAGGCGTTGTCGGCCAGGTATTCGGCAATGGCCGAAACGGCGGCCTGCTGCCCGTCGTCGAGCTCGTATTCAAAGGCCTCCAGGTGCAGTTTGTTGTTTTCCGACAGCAAATCCCGGTTGGTCAGCGCACAATGGCCTTCAGCCACGGGGATAACCGGCCAGTCGACGGGGGCGCCGACCATGTGCATAAGCCGCTGCGTGCGGGCCAGCGCCTGCGAACAGATGGCGTACACATAACCGCGCT
>DATGSU010000152.1:0-3153 GCA_035302305.1 Wenzhouxiangella sp.
CGCTTGGGAAGACAGGGCTTGGACAGTCAAATTTCCGGGCGTCGTCCACGGCATGATTTGTCGAGGTGCGTCCCCCTACTGCCAACGCCAACACGCAAGCCCCCAGCACTTTGGCAAGTTGTGCCAGACGCCCGGAATCCCGTTTCAGAGCCTGCCGGCAACCACCGGCGGGCTTTTTGTTTTTCCACTTTCTGATATTTATTTGATATTCAAGTCAAGCGCTGATTCGGAGTAATGTGATGCCAAAAAAGCCTCTTGTCCTCATTACCCGCACTCGCCCCGCAGCAAAAAAGCTGGCAGACAAGGTGGCCGAACGCGGTTTCGAGGCGTGGGAATGCCCGCCATTTCAGCTTGAGCCGCCGCTCGATCCCGCAGCGGTCGCCGATGACCTGTCAACCATGCTGCCGGCCGACAGGGTCATTTTGACCAGCCATGAAGCCGTTCGGCAGGCGGTTGCCCTGGTGGGCACCGAAAAGCTCGGGCGGGCGCTGCTGATTGTGCCGGGACAGGGAACCGCCGAGGTGGCCCGTGAGCTGGGACTCAAGGATGTTTTTTACCCGGAGCGACACGGCACCAGCGAAGCCATGTTGGCCATGCCCGAGCTGCGTGACGTGGACGGCCTGGATGTTCTGATTCTGGCCGCCGCCGGCGGGCGCGGGCTGATGGGACGGGCGCTTGATCGGCGCGGTGCCCTGGTTGAACGCATTCATGTCTACAGGCGCGTTCCCTGCGATCTCCCCGAAGGCACATCCGAACGGATTCTTAAGGCGGAGTCGCTGGCAATTCTCGGGGCCAGCCTGGAGTCGGTCACCGGGTTGCTCGAGCGGCTGTCCGATGAGGCTGCCCAAAAGGTGCGCGAGTCGCCAATCATCGTTCCTTCACAGCGCATTGCCACCCGCGCGGTCGAGCTTGGCTGCACGCACTGCATTGTGGCCGCCGGTGCCTCCGATGACTTCATGCTCAAGGAGCTGGAGCATTTGTAAGTGAAATCCGGCCTTGGCCGTGTAGAATTGACTGTATCTTGGCGGCAACCCGGTCAGTGGACAGGACATGGAAGAACAGGAAGAGACCCAGAACCCGGAAGAGCGCGAACCCGATCCGGCCAGTGACTTGCCGGAGCACGCCTCTGAACCCGCTTCATCTGCCCAGGGCGCGGCCCCGAAGGCGTCCAAAAGGGCGGGGGGCGGCATTGCCTGGCTGGCAATGCTGCTGGCGCTTGGCGCTGCCGGCCTGTCTGGCTGGCTGTGGTGGCAGGATTGGCGAGGTGAGCAGCCTCCGCAGTCTCAGGAGCCTGATTTCAAGGCCCGGATTGCAGTGCTTGAAGAGGATCTGCGTGCACAGTCCGCGGCAACAGAGAGGCTGCACGACGAGGCAGAGCGGCTTGGTTCATCTGTTGACAGGGCAGTCGCTGATGCGGCACAGGCGCTTGATGAGCGCCTGACTGCCCTGGAAGCGCGCCACGACGAGCTTGATGAGGCCGCAGGCAAATATCTTGACAACAGCCTTGACAGCGCCGAGCTGGAATCAAGGCTTGAAGAAATTTCGCGGGCCGGTGAGCAGGCCGACGAGCTCATGAGCAGGCTTTCCAAAGACCTGGACAAGCTGGCTTCCACCGTGGACGGGCTGGAGTCCAGAGTTGCGGAAAATGAAGCGGCGACTCCAAGCAGCACCGGCATTGACCGCCGGCTCGCCGATGCCCGCTTTCAGCTGCTGCTTCTTCAAGCGGCAGCCCTGCTTGAGCTTGGCCAGGCCCATGCCGTTTCAGACGCCGGATATCCTGCCGCCATCACCAGCTACGAGCGTGCCCGCTCCCTGCTTCAGGACGCCAGCGACAGCCGCCTGTCCGGCATCCTGGGATCTGTATCCGCCGAGCTGACCAGCCTGCGTGAAGCCAGGCAGCCGGACTGGACAACCGTGATTGACGAAGCGGCCGCCCTTGAAGCGGAAGTTTCCGCCTGGCCCCTGGCCGGCAGCGGCTCGCGCCCGCATGAAGAGCCGAAGGCCGACGATACTGATGAAGAAGGATTCGCCAGCGGCCTCAAGCGGACGCTTGGCAGCCTGGTGCGCGTAACGCCGCGCGCCAGCGCGCCGCTGAGCGCGGCCGCCGAGGAGAGTCTGCGCGAGCGCCTGCGCCTTCATCTGGCTGCGGTCCAGGCGGCCGCTGCCCGCCACGACCGGCCTGCGCTGGCCGCCAGCGCCGGGGCGGCCGGTGAAATGGCCCGCAAGCATTTTGACACCGGCAGCCAGCCGGTGGACGACGCGCTGAACAGGTTGTCTGATCTGGCGGACCAGGCGGATCAGTCTGCGGCATCGCTTCCGGATCTGGGCGCGGCGCTGGCCGAAGTCAGGCGCAAACTGGGTGAATCGTGAAACGCCTGATTGTTGTTGCAGCCGTAGCGGTCGCTCTTCTTGCAACGGCGCTTTTGGCGCCCGTGCTGGTCGAGGACCCGGGTCATGTACAGCTGGAGTTTCTGGGCTGGCGTCTGGAAATGTCGGTGCTGGTGCTTGCCGGGAGCGTATTGCTCGTCTGGTTTGCCCTGTCGCTGTTGGCAGGACTGCTGCGGCTGCCAGGAAAAGCCGTGAAAAAAGCGCGTGAAAGTCGCGCGCGCAAACAGCTGGAGAAAGGATTTTTGGCGCTGACCGAGGGCGATTGGCGGGCCGCTGAACGCGCGCTGCAAAAATCGCTGGCCTACAGACGCTCAACGGCCGGGTATCTGGCTGCGGCGCGCGCTGCGCAGGGGCAGGGCGATGGCATTGGTCGCGATCGATGGCTGGCCCAGGCCGGCAAAGGCGCTGGTCGCCGCCGATTTGTTGCCGAGCTTGCGCGCGCCCGCCTGCTGGCGGCCGAAGGGAGAGTCGACGAGGCGGTGCCCGTTCTGGAAAAACTGCACTTGCGCAGGCCCCGGCACACCGGGGTGTTGCGCCTGCTGCTGGAAAACTATCAGCAGCTGTCGCGCTGGCGCGACCTGCGGCTGCTGGTGCCCGCGCTGAGGCGCGCAGGCGTGGTGGACCGCGATCGTGCCACCGGGCTTGCCGCCTTTGCTGCCCAGCATGAGCTTGCGCAAAGCCTGGATATTGACGATCTGGAAAGCAGCTGGAAGGAGCTTCCGCGCAAGCTGCGCCAGCGGCGCGAGCTGGTTTTGGCCTATGCGG
>DATGSU010000153.1:0-5930 GCA_035302305.1 Wenzhouxiangella sp.
TTCCTCGGCCATGCCCAGAACGCACATGCTCATGCCGTATTTGGCCATGGTGTAGGCCACGTGCGGCGCAAACCATTTGGCGTCCATGTTGAGCGGCGGCGACAGGTTGAGGATGTGCGCATTGTCCGACTTTTCCAGGTAGGGAACGGCGGCCTGCGAGCACACAAAGGTGCCGCGCACGTTGACGTCAAACATCAGGTCGAAGCGTTTCATGGGCACATCGGGCGTGCCGGCCAGATAAATGGCCGAGGCGTTGTTGACCAGAATGTCGATGCCGCCAAAGGTCTCGGCGGTTTCTTCCATGGCGCGGGCCACGGCGTCTTCATCGCGAATGTCCAGCTTGAGTGGCAGGGCCCGGCCGCCGGCCTGCTCGATCTGCTCGGCGGCGGTGTGAATGGTGCCGGGCAGCTTGGGGTGGGGGCGGTCGGTTTTGGCGGCCACGGCAATATTGGCGCCGTCGGCGGCGGCCTTGAGCGCAATGGCCAGACCAATGCCGCGCGAAGCGCCGGAAATGAACAGGGTTTTGCCTTGCAGGGAAGACGACATGATGATTGGCTCCACGCTGGTGATTGAGTCAGCATATCCTAACGAATTTGCCGACGGGCCGGATTCGCAGCGTGTCGCCGCGAAAGAAAGCGACAAAAATTTATGGACGCAGGGCTGATTGAAGGTTTTTTGAGGCTGGTCGAGCAAAATGCCGGTTGGCTCATCGCCTGTGCCGGGCTGTTTGCCTTTGTCGATGCGCTGGCCGTCATCGGCCTGTTTTTGCCCGGCACGGTGCTGATGTTTGTCGTTGGTGCGGCCGCGGGCGGCAACGTGTCGCTTTTTGTCGGCTGCTGGCTGGCGGCGTTTGCCGGTGCGCTGGCCAGCGACGGATCAAGCTGGTGGCTGGGCCGGCGCTACAGGCACCGCATGGAGAGCTGGCCGCTGCTGCGCAGCCGCCCCGAGCTGCTGGACAGGGCGCGGCAGATGGTGCTGGGCCACGGCGCCAAGGGGGTGTTTTTGGGGCGCATGATTGGCCCGGTGCGGCCTTTCAGCGCCCTGATTGCCGGAGCCATGAACATGCGCGGGCGCAGCCTGCTGGCGGCCTCCGTGCCGGCCTGCCTGCTGTGGGCGCCGCTTTACATGCTGCCCGGCCTGCTGTTTGGCGCCTCTCTTGAGCTGGCCGCAGAATTTGCCGGGCGGCTGGCCATGGTTCTGGCCGTGGTGGTTATCGGCCTGTGGCTGGTGGTGTGGGGCACGCGGCTGGTTTATCAGTATGCTGCGCGGCGCAGCCGCTGGTGGCTCAAGGGCCTCATTCGTCGCCTTGGCGGGCATCCGCGCCTGGGCCGCCTGCTGGCGCCGCTGTTTGGCGTTGGCCCCGGCCGGCGCGAGCTGATTTCCATTGCCTTTTTGGGCCTGCTGCTGATGCTGTGCCTGGCGGTTTTGCTGGGCACTTTCATGCTGACGCCGTTTCTGGGCGGCACCATGGACGCCGAGCGGCAGTTTGCGTCCATGGCGGCCAGCCTGCGCAATCACCTGGCCGACCCGGTGATGGTGGTTATTGCCCTGGCGGGCGAGCCGCGCGCGCTTGCCCTGACCGCTGCGCTGCTGGCGCTGGTCATGGCCGTCACGGGCCGGCTCAATGCCGCTGTCCACTGGCTTGTGGCCATAACCGGGGTCTGGGTTTTGGCCACCATGCTGGGTGGCCTGTTTGGGCTGGTCAGTGCGGCCGATGTCGCCCGGATGCAAATTCCCCACCGCGGCCTGGCGCTGGCTACGGTAACGCTCGGGTTTTTTGCCGTGATGATCGCCAAGGACCTGCGCGCCGCGCGCCGCAAATGGCCGTACCTGGTCAGCTCGGTGCTGCTGGCGCTGGTTGCGTTTGCCAATTTTTATCTTGGCCGCGTTTCCGCACTGGGCCTGATTGCGGCCCTGGCGCTGGGCGGCGGCTGGACGGCGCTGGTGGGCATTGGCTACCGGCAGCGCAGCATTCAGCGGCGCCGGCCGCTGCTTTTGGCGCTGCTTTTCTATGGCCTTGTTGTTGTCGGCACCGTTGTGCAGGCCGGCAGCCACTACAGCGCGCTGATGGAAGAAACCCGGCTGGTGCCGCAGGCGCAGCTGCTGTCGTCGCATGCCTGGAGGCACGGTGGCTGGCAGCAGCTGCCCATGCGCCATTCGCGCCTGGGACACGAGGCCCTGGGCCGGTTTGATTTTCAGTATGCCGGCAGCCGCGACTGGCTGGCCCGGCAGCTGCAGTCCAGCGGCTGGCAGCGGCCGGTGTCGCAAACCATTGTGCCGGCCCAGCTGTTCAGTGCCCGCCCTTCTGCCGACAGGCTGCCGCATTTGCCGCGCGATTTTGCCGGGCATCCTGAAGACCTGATCATGGTGCGGGCGCGCGCCGATGGCCGTCATGAGGTGCTGAGGCTGTGGGCGTCAGGCGCTCGCCTGGTTCCGGAAATGCAGCCCGTGTGGCTGGGCCAGGTGCGCATTGAAAGGATAGGCCGCGCGTTTGGCCTGCTCAACCGCTGGCGCGATGCGCGTCAGCCGGCGCTTGCAATCGAGGCGCTGAGCCGGTCGCTGGGGCAGGAAATGACGCCGGTGGGCAAGGACGGGCTGTATCTGATCAGTCAGCCGCCGCCTGACCCAAAAGACTGATCAGGGCCTCAAGCCGGACAATGGGGTCGGTCATTGCCAGCATGGCCTGGGCGTGGTCCTCGTCGGCAACCAGCGTGGCGGCCAGCATCATGCCCAGTTCGGAGGCGTCTTCAATATCCACGTCATACGCCCCGGACAGGTCGCGGCTGGCCAAAAGCTCCTGGGCCAGGGTTTGCAGCATGGCGCAGCGCGGCGGCACGCCAACCGCCGGCTCGCTGGAAAACCAGCGCACCGTTGCGCTGGCTTGTCCGTCGGGAAATTTTCTGATCAGAAATCGCCTCAGTCCGCGGCAGGCAATCTCCAAAAGGCCGTTCTCATGGCGGTCGAAATCGACAATGGCCGCCTCGGTGCCCACGCGCTCATGATCGCCGGCGGAGCGCCCCAGCACCACGCCGAAACTGCGGTTTTGACGGGCACAGTCGGCGATCAGGTCAAGATGGGCGGGTTCGACGACTTGCAGCCGCAGCAGGTCGCCTGGAAAAAGCACCTGGCTGGCCGCGATGATGGGCAGCAAATCGTCCGAACTGCTCATGGGGGCTGGGCTGATCCGTTACGCCAGCACTTCAAGCCAGCGCTTCAAGCGCTTCAAGAAAACGGCGCTGGGCGTTTTCAAAGCCGCGGTTGCTCATGAACACCACATGGTCGCCGGGCCGGGCCTGGGCCAGCATGTCCTCAAGCAGTTTGTCAATCCGGCTGTGGGCACGGCCCGAACCGCCCACCTTGTCAATCAGGGCGCGCGGGTCCCAGTCCATGCCGTCGCTGGCGCGCACCCAGACGATATCGGCCGCCGCCAGCGCCGGCGGCAGGTCGTCGACGTGCAGACCGGCGCGCATGGTGTTGCTGGCCGGCTCCAGCGCCACCAGAATGCGCGCACCGCCCACGGCCCGCCGCAGGCCCTGCAGGGTCAGTCGAATGGCGGTGGGATGGTGGGCAAAATCGTCGTAGACGGCGATGTCATTGCCCTGGCCAAGCAGTTCCATGCGCTTTTTGACGCCGCCAAAGTCGGCCAGCGCCGCAATGGCTTCGGCGGCCGGCACGCCGGCGGCTTCGGCGACGGCAGTGGCGGCCAGGGCGTTGAGCGCGTTGTGTTCGCCGGTCAGCGACCACTCAAGCGCGCCCTGCGGGCGGCCGTCGTGGCTGAATTCCAGTTTGCGTCCGGCCGGATCGGCCATTTCGACCTGCCAGGATGCATTCTGTGAGCCGGCCAGGCCAAACCGGGTGACCGGCGTCCAGCAGCCGCGCTCGATGACGTTTTGCAGATTGCCGTCGCCGGCGTTGAGCAAAATGCTGCCGTTGCCGGGAATGCTGCGCAGCAGATGGTGAAACTGGGTTTCTATGGCGTCCAGGTCGGGATAGATGTCGGCGTGGTCGAATTCCAGATTGTTCAGCACGGCAATCCTGGGGCGGTAGTGCACGAACTTGGCCCGCTTGTCGAAAAACGCGGTGTCGTATTCATCGGCCTCGACCACAAACAGCCGGTCGCCGGCGCGTGCCGAAATGCCGAAGTCCTTGGGGATGCCGCCAATGAGAAAGCCGGGCCGGTGGCCGGTTTGCTCGAGAATGTGGGCAACCATGCTGGCCGTGGTGGTTTTGCCGTGGGTGCCTGCAACGGCAATGACTGTGCGCTGGCGCAGATAGTTTTCGCCCAGCCAGCGCGGCCCCGACGTGTAGGCCAGACCGCTGGACAGGACATGCTCGACCGACGGGTTGCCGCGGCTGAGCGCGTTGCCGATGATGACCAGGTCCGCATCCGGCGGAATATGTGACGGATCGTAGCCCTCGCTCAGAACAATGCCCTGTTCCTCAAGCTGGGTGCTCATGGGCGGATAGACATTTTCGTCCGAGCCGCTGACTTTGTGTCCGTCGGACTTGGCCAGCAGGGCCAGACCGCCCATGAAGGTTCCGCAAATACCGAGAATGTGGATTTTCACAGCGTTCCTGCAATCGTCGAGATGAAGTAGATGGAAACAAAAAACAGAATGGCGGCCACCGCCAGCCCGGCGGCGAAGGATACATCCAGCGCATGCCGCCAGATGTGGGCATCGATGGCAAATGACCAGACAAAAATGGTCAGGCCCGCAAGGGCGGCCAGCAGTCCGGGCTGCGCGCTGCTGCCCGCAGACAGCGGGATTGACAGAACGGTCAGCAGCCCGCCGCTGGCAAACAGCGCGGCCAGGGTTTGCGGCCAGCGCTGTGAGCGCCGGCATACCCACAGTACAATGGCAGTGGAAAGCGCCGGCAGCGAGATGCTCAAAAGCACGGTGGCCAGGGCATGGTCCGGAACCCGGCCCAGGCTGAAGGACAGGCAGACCGCGACAACGTAAAAGCTGACGGCCAGCATCAGCGCCACTGTTCCGGGCGGCATGTCCTGCGGACCCTGTTTGAGCAGGGCGATGTTCATTGTGGTGCGTATCAGGCGGGTAATCAGTTCAGACATGAAAAATAATTCGGCGCCGGCCAAAACCGTTGACTGTCGCGGGCTATTGTGCCCCGAGCCGGTGCTGCGTGCGCGCCAGGCTTTGGCCGGGCTGGCGCCGGGGTCGGAAGTCGAGATTATCGCCACCGATCCGCTGGCGGAGCTTGATTTGCAGGTGTATTGTCAGCGCAGCGGGCACCGGTTTGTCGGGGCCCAAACCCGAAACGGCGAAACCCGGGTGCGTATTCGCGTCAGGCCAGCGCCTTGAGCAGGCGCTGCGTGATGGTTTCAATGTCTCCCGTACCGTCGATGCGGGAAAGTATGGATTTGTCCCGGTAAAAATCCGATACCGGCGCGGTCTGCTCGCGATAGACCTTCATGCGGTTGCGCACCACCTCTTCGGAATCGTCGCTGCGGCCTTCCTCGCTGGCGCGTCCGGCGATGCGCTCGACCAGCTGCTGCTCATCCACAACCAGCTCAAGAACGCGATCCAGCGGCTTGTCCAGCCGGGTCAGCAGCTTGTCCAGGGCGCCGGCCTGGGCCAGGTTGCGCGGGTAGCCGTCCAGTATGAATCCGGCGGCGGCCTCGGAGCGCGCCAGCTTGTCCTCTATCAGCCCCAGCACGAGCTCGTCGGAAACCAGCTCGCCGGCCTCGAGAACGGACTTGACCTGGCGCCCGAGCTCGCTGCCCTCGGCCACCGCAGCGCGCAGCAGGTCGCCGGTGGAGATGTGCACAACGTTCAGCTCCTTTTTGAGAAGAGCGGCCTGGGTGCCCTTGCCGGAACCGGGGGGGCCGAGCATTACGATACGCATGGTCTGATCCAGATTGAGTAAGCAAACGGCCAAAAATAACCGCGATGGCCGCCGGCTGTCAAATG
>DATGSU010000154.1:0-3363 GCA_035302305.1 Wenzhouxiangella sp.
TTTGGTGGCCAGACGCGCCATTGCCGATGCCATGGGCGACAAGCTTGAAGAATTCAGGGGGCATTACGAAAAGCTTGAAAAAGAACTCAAGGACAAGGACAGGGACCCCAATATTCGCGAGCTGTTTGGCGCCTACAAGGACGTTGGCGAACTTGTGATCACGGCCAAGCAGGCCCAGGTAAAAGCGCTCAACCGCTACAACTTCTCCCTGGCCGAGTACGCCTATATCCAGCATCAGTCCTACCGGGCGCTTGGCCAGCAGGTGGCGGTGGCCTCACTGGGTGACGAGCAGAGCCCGTCGACAGGTGGTGGCATTCCGGACGATGTGGTGGCCATGGTTGCACCGCATCGCGAGGAGCTGATGAAAAGCTACGCGCTGGCCTGGTTCGGCATTTGACAGACTGAAACGCAGGGTTTGAAAACAGCGGTGAGCGGGGCGCAGCGCGGCCGGCATTTGATAAGCTGTGCGCAGGATTGCTGCCTGGAGAGGGCCGATGCTGCGCAAGCTGTTGCTGTCGATTGTTATTGCCGTTGTTGTACTCATCATTGCCGCTGTGGTGGCGGTGCTGGTATTTGATCCGAACAAGTACCGGGAAGAGATTGCGGCTCACGCCAGCGACAGGCTGGGGCGGGAGGTGCGGCTGGAAGGCCCCGTGGAGCTGGCCCTGTTTCCCTGGCTGGCGGTCGATATTCACGATGTCAGCATCGGCAACCCGGCCGATTTTCCGCAGGCGCCGCCGCTGGCCAGGGTTGGGCGTGCCCGCGCCTCGGTTCGGGTGCTGCCGCTGTTGCGCGGCCGGATCGAGGTCGGTTCGGTCACGGTGGAGGGCGCCGAGGTCAGCCTGGTGACGGCCGCAGACAGCGTCAGTAATATTGACGGGCTGTTCAGCGATGACGATGACGGAAAAGAAGACGAAGGCAAGCCCGACCTGACCGATCTGCACACCGGGAACATCCGTTTTGACAACCTGTCGCTGAGTCTGATTGATCTGGTCGAGTCGTCAGAGACCCAGCTGTCTGTCGCGCGCCTGGACCTGGGCGCTTTTTCTGCCGGTGAGCAGGTGCCGCTGTCATTTTCCGCCAGCGTGCTCGATGATGGCCGCACCGTGGCAGAGCTGGGCCTGAAGGGCAAGCTGCGCGTCGCGCCGGATTTGAGCGAGGTTGGGCTGTCCGGCCTTTCGCTCGATTATTTGCTGCCCGAAGCCGGCATTTCCGGCACGGCCGATGGTCGTCTGACCGTCAATCTTTCGGCGCAGCCCGTGCACATGGCCATTGAATCCTTCAATACGCACGCCCAGCTGGACGGGCTGGATGCGGAATTGGCCACAACACAGCCGGTGGACGTTTTTATCGGCGACCCCCTGCGGCTTGATCTGCCGCAGGCGCGGGTGGTTCTCAACGGCCAGGCCCTGGCGCTGGGCGGACAGGCCAGCGCTGACGGCGAGAAGATCAGCGCCCGGCTGGAGGTTGCCGGTCAGCGGCTTGATCTTGCCGCCCTGGCGCCCGAGGCGAAAACCGCGAAAAGCGCCGGGGAGATGTCAGAACCCGCATCGGAGCAGGACTTTGGCGCCCTGGCACTGTTTGATCTCGATTTCTCCCTTGACCTGGACGAGCTGGTGCTGGCCGAAGGCGCGGTGTTTGAACAGGTCAGTGCGCGCAGCCGGCTGCAGGCCGGGCGGCTTGACCTGGACCCGCTGTCGGCGCGCCTGTTTGGCGGTGGTTTTGAAGGCAGCGCCCGCGTTGATTTCAATCAGCAGCCGCCCGAGGTCGTTCTGAATCCGCGCCTGTCCGGCATCAGCGTCAAGCAGCTGGCATCGTGGCTGGCGGGCGATTCGCCGGTGGATGGCGACGGCGAGTTTGAAATGACCATGAGTTTCCGGGGCTTTACTCCGCAGCAGATTTTAGGCTCGCTGAGCGGCAGCGGCGCGTTTGCGCTCGCCCAGGGCGTACTCGAGGGCGTTGATCTTGATGCCCTCATCAGCCAGGAGTTGACCACCAGCAATCTGGGCAATATTGCCCGCTCGTTTGGCGGCCAGACCGGCTTTGACAACCTGACCGGCGGGTTTGCTGTTGAAGACGGTGTGGTGACCCTGCCGGGGGTTGATTTTGCGGCGGCCGGCTACGCTGCCACGGGCGGCGGCGTGATTGATCTGGGCGCCGGCCAGGTGGATTATGCCCTTGAGCTGAATCTGGGCGAGAAGCTGGCCGAACAGCTGCCCCGATCGCTGCGCCAGTCAACCGGTGGCCGCATTCCCCTGAGCATTGCCGGCAGCATCGCCAAACCGGTGGTCAGCGTGGACGTGGCCGGGCTGGCCAAGGGCGCCGTGCGCGATGAAATTGACCGCCGCCTGCAGTCGCTGATCGAGGAAAACAGGGCGCCGGAGCCGAACGATGCCGGCGCAGAAGCCGGGGCCGGACCGGACGCCGACCGCAAAACGCGCCGTCGCCAGGCCGGGCGGGATCTGTTGCGCGCCCTGATTGATCCGGATGAGCCGGATGATAGCGATGAATCCGACAAAAGTGATGATCAGAAAGAAGAGGACGATGACGGCCCGCCCGCTGATCCTGTCGCCGCAGGCGCCGGCTGAGTTTCGGCGGTCTTATTTGCAGAGCGTGGCGTTTGAATGATCTGATCATCCTATAATGCGGCCTGCGGCAGCCGCGGCGTGTCGCGCTGTTCCTTAAAGGCTGCATGTGGTCTGTTTTAGATTGGGCTCTTCCGTGCTGGACAAAACACAACTGCGCTTGCCGGGCAGGTTGCTGGCTGCGCCTTTCCCGGGTGATGAACGCCTTGAGCTGTTCCGCTTTGTGCTGGCTGGAAACAGCGCGGGTGCGGCAGGCTGCGGGCTGCAGTGGCTGGGCGGCGATTTGCGCGCTGAATACTGGCAGGGCGAAAACCCGGTCAGCAGCGGAGATGACGAAGGCGTGAGCTGGTCGCGTTCGGGCGATCTGCTGTTTCTTGGGCTGGCGCTGCCGGACAGCGCCGGGTCGGACCCCTGCGCTACGGCGCGGAGCATTTATGAACGCCTGCTGGCAGCGGCCGTCCGGGCCGGCTGCCCCGCACTTTTGCGCGCCTGGAACTACATGCCCGCCATCACTCACGGCAGCGGCGACAGTGAGCGCTACCGGCGCTTTTGCCAGGGCCGCGCGGCTGCCCTGGACGCCGCCGGCTACGGCGAAGATGCGCTGTGCGCGGCAACCGCCATCGGCGGCAGCGAGCCACTTATGCGGGTTTATCTGTTGTGCGCGCCCAAACCGGGCATCAATATAGAAAATCCTCGCCAGGTCAGTGCCTTTCATTACCCGCGCGAATACGGGCCGAGAAGCCCGGCGTTTGCCCGCGCCACTGTTGTTGGAGGTCAG
>DATGSU010000155.1:0-3395 GCA_035302305.1 Wenzhouxiangella sp.
GTATTTGACCCGGGTGTCTTCCAGCCGCAGTTTGGAGCGGCTGAAGATGGTTTTTAGCCCGTAGGCGTGGGCCTTGCGAATGGAGGCGCGGTTGTGCCACCACAGGCCGACGACGTTGACAAATTCGGCGTCCCGGTCGAACAGGTCGGCAATGCCGTCGGCGTCACGCCGGTTCCAGGCGGCGACAAAGGCGGCGGGAATATCTTCCGGCACCTGCAGGACCGGATTGTTTTCATTCATGGCAGAAATTCCAGGGCGTGGATCAAGGGGCAAACCGGTTTCGGCAACTGCATCACCTTTCAGGGTATATCGATAGGCAGCCGGGTTTCGACGGGCAGGTCCAGCTCGAATTCCTCCCTGAGAACAGTGAGCAGATCGGAATGGTCCTGAAGCTGGAGGCGGTGCTCTATACCGCTGGCTTCGCGGCGGGTCAGGCAGCCGTCGAGCAGGGTCATGCGTTCCCCGTCGGAAAAGGCCAGGGCAACGCTCAGGCGGCTGTAAAAGGTGGAGTCGGGGTGGGTGCTGGTGTACCAGTTGGCCACCTTGCGGTCGATGAACGGCATGGGCCGGGCGCTGCATTCGTAGACATCCTGCCAGCGGCCACGGCGCCGGATCTGGTGGTACCAAAGGCCGTTTTCCCGCTGCAGCCGGCGGGCTTCGTGCGGTGTGTACTGAATGACATCGGCCCGCCATTCCAGCGCGGCGGTCAGGGAGGCCGAGCCGACGCCGACATCAACCAGCCAGCGGGTGCCGTCAAGACAAACCTCGATCAGCATGTGGGTACGCGCCACGGGCTGCCGGCGGTTGTCGGCGCCCAGGCGCACGCGCGCGCCCAGCGGCCGGGCGTCAAAGCCCAGCTGGCGCAGCACCTCGAGCATCAGGCCGTTGTGCTCAAAGCAGTAGCCGCCGCGCCGGCGGGTGACCAGCTTGTCGAAAATGGCCTGCGGCTCGATTTCTATCGGTCGGCGCAGCAGAATGTCGATATTTTCAAACGGGATGGCCTGAACATGCGCCGCCGAAAGGTCGTGCAGGGTTTGTGGCTCGACGGCCGTGCAGCCACCGTAGTCAATGCGTTCGAAATAGGCGTCCAGAGACAGTGGGCTGGTCATCGCTTCAACGGCTACAATGAATTATCGGGAAAGCACCTGGTTCTTTTATCACATTTTTCCTTCACGCCCATGCGCTTTTTTCCTGCCCGTTGCCGAGCATAAATGAATATGAACCCGGAGATCTGATGCCGTGCGCAAATTTTTGAAACTGCTTGTGGCCGCCGCCCTGCTGCTGGGCGTGGCAATTGTGGTTGCCGGATGGCTTGCGCTGCGCGCCAGCCTGCCGCAGCTGGACGGTGAACAGCCGCTGGCCGGGCTGGGCACCGCGGTTGAGCTGCAGCGCGATGCGCTGGGCACGGTGACCATTGACGCGCACAGCAGGCTGGATGCCGCCCGCGCGCTGGGCTTTGTGCATGGCCAGGAACGCTTTTTTGAAATGGATCTGATGCGCCGCCTGTCGGCCGGCGAGCTGGCCGCGCTGCTGGGCGCCGACGCGGTGGATATGGACAGAAAACAGCGCGTGCACCGCATGAGAGCGCGCATGCAGGCGCAGATGACGCGGCTGACCCCCGATGATATTGAGCAGCTGCAGGCCTATGCCGACGGCGTCAACGCCGGGCTGGATGCGCTGGGCGCCCGGCCGTGGGCCTACTGGCTGCTGCAGCAAAAGCCGCAGGCCTGGCGGCCGGAAGACTCCTTGCTGGCAGGCATGGCCATGTATTTTGATCTGCAGGGCGGCGACAACGAGGAGGAGCTGGCGCTGTGGTTTGCAAGAGATCACCTGCCGCCGGCCATTTATTCCCTGCTGGCACACGCGTGCAGCGACCACGACGCGCCGCTGGATAACAGCATTGCAGGCAATGCCGAGCTGCCGGGGCCGGATGAGGTGGATGTTTCATCGTTCAAGCCCGACCAGGGTGCCGATGATGGGCTTTTTGACGAACCGCTCAATCCGGGCAGCAACAATTTTGCCGTGGCCGGCAACCTGACCGCCGACGGCAGGGCGCTGGTGGCCGACGACATGCACCTGGGACTGGCCGCCCCCAATATCTGGTTTCGGGCCCGGCTGCGCTACGACGATGCCAAAGCGCCCGGCGGCCGGGTGGACGTGCAGGGCTTTACCCTGCCCGGCTTGCCGGCGGTGGTGGTCGGCAGCAACGGGCATATTGCCTGGGGCTTTACCAACAGCTATGCCGACACCATGGACTGGCGGGTGGAAACACCGTGCAGCGAGGAACAGCAGAACGACTGCGCCCCGCTGCGCCAATTTGAAGAGCGCATCGAGGTAGCCAACGGCAAGCCGGTTGATCTGACCGTGGAAGAGTCCGACTGGGGGCCGGTGCTGAAGCACGCCGGTGAAGAAGACGAACGCGTGCTCACGCTGCGCTGGGTGGCCCATCTGCCCGACGCCATCAACCTGGGCCTGGGCCAGTTTGCCGTGGCTGCCAGCGTGGACGAGGCGCTGGCGGCCGCCGACACCACGGCCTTGCCGGCGCAAAACCTGGTGGTGGGCGATGCCGACGGCCGGATTGCCTGGCGCATTCTTGGCGCCCTGCCCAAAAGGGCAGCAGGCTGCCGCCCGGAAAGGCCGATGGAAAATGCAGACCATGCTGCCTGCCCGCCCTGGCCGGCCACTACACGAGGGCATCCGATGATCCGCTCGCCGCAGATGGACAGGCTGTGGACGGCCAACGCGCGCGTTGTGGGCGGCGAGGCGCTGGAGCGGCTGGGCGATGGCGGCTATGCTCTGGGGGCACGCGCCGCGCAGATTCGCGACAGTCTGCTGGCCGCCGATACATTTGATGAACAGGCCCTGCTGGACATTCAACTGGATGACCGCGCCCTGTTTCTGGCGCCCTGGCACGCGCTTTTGATGAATCGCGCCGACGCAGCACAGAGCCCGGCGCTGCAGACGCTGGCCGAGGCCGCCAAGAACTGGGATGGCCGCGCCGCTGTGGATTCGGCCAGTTACCGCCTGGTGCGCCACTGGCGGCTGGCGGTGCACGACCTGATTGACCGCGGGCTGACGGCTCCGGCGCGCGAAGCGCTGGACGGCTCCATCATCAGCGTGCCCGAGTTTTCGGAAGGCGTTGTGTGGCCGCTGGTAACACAGCGGCCGGAGCATCTGCTGCCGCCCGATTATGGCCGCTGGGACGAGCTGTTCGAGCAGGCGGCGCAGAACGTCCGCGACGACCTGGAACACATCGGGCCGCTGGCCGAGCGCACCTGGGGCGAGCGCAACACCAGCCATATCTGTCATCCGCTGGCCGCGGCGGTTCCCGTGTTGGGCCGGCGGTTTTTGTGCATGCCGCAGCAGCCCCTGCCGGGCGACAGCCACATGCCGCG
>DATGSU010000156.1:0-16820 GCA_035302305.1 Wenzhouxiangella sp.
GCCGGCGCTGGGCGGACAGATGATGGCGCGTTTCGGCATGGTCGAATCCTACTGGGAAGCCACGCGCGACTTCATCGCCATTGACCAGCCCACCATGCCCATGGATGTTGGCCGCTTTGCGGTGACCCAGGACGCCGGCGATCTTTATGTGTTCAAGGCGCCGTCGCTGCGCAACATCACCCGCACCTACCCGTATTTTCACGACGGCTCGGTGTGGGACTTGCGCGACGCCACGCAAATCATGGCGCGGGTTCAGCTGGGTTCCGAGATCAACGAAGACGACATGGATAGGCTGATGGATTTCTACCAGACGCTGGAAGGTGAAATTCCGGCCGATGCCCTCAAGCTGCCCATTCTGCCGTCTTCAAGAGTCGATACGCCGCGCCCCAGCCATGAATAACAAATAACAGGCTATGGCCCCCGGCGCGGCGGCCGGCTGACTTATCATTTGAACCATGAATGATCAAACAGTCAGCCGGCCCGCGCCGCGGGCAGGAAGCCGCGCCCTGTTCAAGGGGCTGGAAGTCGATGTGTACGCCAACCACGCGTCGATTTCGCCGCCGTCGCTGCCGGTTCGCCAGGCGGTGGCCGACAGCCTGGCGGGCTATGCGCGCCGCGGCATGGCCTGGTATCGCAACGAGGTGCAGCGCCGTCGCCGCGTGCGCGCCGCGCTGACCGGCCTGATTGGCGCCGAGCCCGGCACCGTCGGACTGACGGGCAACACATCCCTGGGCGTGCTGGCCGTGGCCCTCAATCTCGACTGGCGGCGCGGCGATCGGGTGCTGCTGCTCGACGGCGAATTTCCCGCCAACGTTATTCCCTGGCAGCAGGCGGCCCGGCGCCACAATCTTGCCCTGTCATGGCTGGACTCCGATGAATTCCGCATCAGCCGTGCGCGTGCCCTGTCAAGGCTGGAGGATGAACTGAAGCAGGGCGTGCGCCTGCTGGCGGTCAGCGCCGTGCAGTTCAGCACCGGCCAGCGCATGCCGCTGGAACAGATTGGCAAACTGTGCCACCAATATGACGCCGAGCTGTTTGTGGACGCCATCCAGGCGGTGGGCATCGTGCCTCTGAATGTGCAGGCGCTGGGCATTGACTACCTGGCTTCGGGCAGCCACAAATGGCTGATGGCGCCGGAGGGTGCGGGGCTTTTGTACGTTGCCCCGCAGCGGGCAGACGCCCTGCAGCCCAACCTGGCCGGCTGGCTCAGCCAGGAAGATCCTTTCGCCTTTCTTGAACGCGCGCCGGGCGAGCTGCGCTATGACCGCCCGTTTATTGGCGGCGGGAAAATGCTCGAGCTGGGCACGCCGGCCACCCTTGCCATTGCCGGGCTGGAAGCCAGCCTGGATCTGATCGTGCAGCTTGGAGTTGAAGCAATTCTCGACCATGTCCACGCCTGGCACGACCGGCTGGAGCCGGGGCTGGCGGAACGCGGCTTTGCCAGCGCCCGCATGAAGGATGCTGGCGGGCGCTCGGGGATTTTAAGCGTGCGGCCAGACAATCCGGCGCTGGCGCCGGCCTGGGCGGCGGCGCTGGCCGAACGCGGCATTGCCTGTGCCAGCCCCGACGGCTGGCTGCGGCTGGCGCCCCACTGGCCCAACTCGCTGGCCGAGCCGGCGCGCATACTGGCGGCAGTCGACGAGATTTTGGCTGGCGGTGGCCCCGGGCAGGGCTGAAGCGCTCAGTCCCGCTTTTCCAGAATGCGGCGAACCGCCTGCTCGAGGCCGGTCAGCCCGTGCCGGCGGCCCTCGGCCAGGGCATCTTCAACGCTCATGTTGTGAATCCACGCCGCGCGCAGCGCAAACAGCGCCCCTATGCGGTTGCCCGAAGCACAGTGGAGGATGGCCGGCTGCTCGCCGATGCGGGCCAGCAGGCCGTCAAACTGCGCCACATTTTGGCGGGTCAGGTCCTGTGGGCCGGCAATGGGCAGGTGGTGGTAGCGCATGCCCAGTTCATCAACGGCCTGCGCTTCGTCAAATTCATCAAACTCGCCCTCGGCGCGCGCATTGACCACGTGCACAACGCCGGCCTCGGCGGCCGCAGCCAGCTCATCGGCCGAAGGCTGGCCGGCCACCTGGTGATGACTGCCGTGGCCCACGGCGGCGGCCATTTCCGGTCGCTCCACGCGAGGCTTGTCGGGCGCGGCGCAGGCGGCGGCCACAAGCGCTGCAGCCAGCAGGGCAAAAACTCTAATCCTGGCTGTCGTCATCGTTCCTGTCCTCATCTTCTGCAGTTTCGGTGGCCGTCCAGTCCACGCCCAGGGACCGGGCACGGGCCTTCCACTGCTCCCGGGCCGCCTGGCGCAGGTCTTTTACGGTGTCGCTTTCATCGACAATTTCCATGCCCAGCAGGGTTTCGAGCACGTCTTCCATGGTGACCACGCCGGCAAAGCCGCCGTACTCGTCCACAACCACGGCAAAATGTTCCTGTTCGGCCAGCAGCTGGCTGAACAGCGACTGCAGGGAAATGAATTCGGGCACAAACAGCACGTCGCGGCGCAGCTCGCCCAGCCGTGTGTCGCCCTTGTCCTGGGCCTGGGCCAGCATGATGTCGCTTTTGAGCACGTAGCCGCGAATGTCCTCGTCGGACTGACCGTACACGGGATATCGCGAAAAGCCGCTTGACTGGACCAGCGCCATGGCTTCGGCCACCGTGTCGTCGCAGCGCAGCAAGGACACCGCCACCCGTGGCGTCATCACATCTTCAACAAGAATGGCGCTGAAACGGATGAGGTTGCCGAAGATATTGGATTCTTCCTCCTCGAACACGCCCTCGCGCGAGCCGGTTTGCGCCAGCACGCGAAATTCCTCGCGGCTGATGGTGGGCGCCGCCTGGTTGGGCGCCAGCCAGGCGGTAATGAACCTGGAAAGCTGCACCAGCGGCCACAGCAGCCACAGCAGCACAATGCAGGCGGCGGCGGTGAATCCGGCCAGCGAGCGCGCGTAGGCAACGCCCAGGGTCTTGGGGATGATCTCGGAAAAAATCAGAATGGCCAGCGTAACCAGCGCGGCGGCAATGGTGACCGACGCCTGGCCGAAAACCACCTGGGCCTGGGCACCCACGCCGGCGGCGCCAAAGGTGTGGGCCATGGTGTTGAGGCTCAAAATGGCCGCCAGCGGACGGTCGATGTCCTGCTTAAGCCGGCGCAGGCGCCGGCCGGTGCGGCTGCCGCTTTCGTCAAGCACGGCAATCTGGGCCGGGGTAATGCTTAAAAGCGCCGCTTCCAGTATGGAGCACAAAAAGGAAACGCCAACGGCCAGAAACAGATACAGGGCCAGTAAGGCCATCAAGCCTCCGCTGCTGTCATGATTCTGGCATTGTAGCCAATTGAAACGAAAATTGGCCTGCCTGATCCGGCTGCGCGCGGCGCGAACACAGCGCGCTACTATGGGGGCGGGTACCGCCAGGCTTCAGCCACACAGTGAACATAGAACAGATTGAAATTCGTGAACATTTGCGCGCTCGGGAACCGTTCAGCTTTTTGGATGACGCCGAGCTGGAGCAGGTGTCCAGATCCATAGAAATCAGCTACTTTCAGGCCGGCTCCACAGTGGTTGCCCGGGGCGCAAGCCTTGAGCACCTGCACTACATAAGAAGCGGCTCGGTCGAGGTCATGGGCCGCGCCGGCGAGCTGCAAAACAGAATGGGCGAGGGCCAGATCTTCGGGCAGTTGGGCATTCTGTCCGGCCGTCCGGCCCGCTATGAAGCCCGGGCCGAGGAAGACACGCTGATTTATTTTGTGCCGGCCGCGGTGTTCGAGAGCCTGCTCGACAGCAACGCGGATTTTGCCGACCACGTCGAGATTGAGGAGCGCCAGCGCCTGCGCCAGGCGGTGGAGCGCGGCACCGGCAAGCATCCGCTGCTGACGCTCAAGGCCGGTCGGCTGGTGCGCACCGCCCCTCTCATGATTTCCGCATCCACGCCTGTCCAAGAAGCGGCCCGGCGCATGAACGAGCAGCACAGCAGCGCGGTGCTGGTGTACAGGGACAGCCACGGTGAAGGGCGGGAGGAGCAGGGCGGCGGGGCGGCTGCAAAAGCCCACAAGCCCGGCCAGGGGGGAATACAGCTGGCCGGCATTCTGACCGATTCGGACTTTCGCCGCCGCGTGGTGGCCGGCGGGCTGGGCGGCAGCACCCCGGTGGGCGAGATCATGACCGGCGACATCGTTGGCATCCAGGCCGACCAGTATCTGTTCGAGGCGCTGCTGCTCATGCTGCGCAGCGATATTCATCACTTGCCGGTTCTCGATCACCAGCGCCCGGTGGGCGTGCTTGACCTGGCCGATGTGGTGCACAACGAAACCCAGAACAGCCTGTTTGTGGTGCGCAATATCATGCAGCGCAACAGCGTGGACGAGCTTGAGGAGATGCGCCCTTCGGTGGCGGCCAGCTTTGTGCGCATGGTCAGCGAAGACGCCAACTCGCGCATGATAGGCGCGGCCATGGCAACCATAGGGCGCAGCTTCAAGCAGCGCCTGGCCGAACTGGCCGAACAGCAGCTGGGCCCGCCGCCGGTGCCCTATTGCCTGGTGGCGCTGGGATCCATGGCGCGCGACGAGCAGCTTTTGTACACCGACCAGGACAACGCCCTGATTCTGGACGACAGCTATGATGCCGGGCTGCACGACGACTATTTTTCGCGGCTGGCAAAGTTTGTCTGCGACGGGCTGCATCGGGCCGGCTACCCATACTGCACGGGCGATGTCATGGCCACCAACCCGCAGTGGCGCCAGCCCCTGTCGGTGTGGAAACAGAATTTTGAACAGTGGATCAGCGAGCCCGACGCGCGCCGGCTGCTGCACAGCTCGATATTTTTCGACCTGGACGGCGTGTATGGCATGACCAGCATGGCCGACGAGCTCAAGGCGCTGGTTTCCGAGCAGGCGGCGGCTCATCCGGCCTTTTTGGGCTGTCTGGCCATCAACGCCCGGCGGCGTACACCTCCGCTGGGGTTTTTCCGCGATTTTGTGCTCGAGCGCAGCGGAAAGCACGCCAACTCCATCAACCTGAAGCGGCGCGGCACCGCGCCGCTGGTCGATGTCATACGCATTCACGCGCTGGCCGCCAGCTCGCAGTCACAAAACTCGTTTCAGCGGCTTGACGATGCGGTCGCCGCAGGGTTTTTGACCGCCGGCATGGGGGCCAACCTGCGCGATGCCCTGGAGTTCATTTCCATTGTGCGTGCCCGCCTGCAGGCCCATGACGCCGAGCGGGGCGGCGCCGTCAACAACAACATCGACCCGGAAACCCTGTCGGCCTTTGAAAGGCGCAGCCTCAAGGACGCGTTTCGCGTGCTGGCCAACGCACAAAAATTCATCCGCTTCAGGTATCGCCCGGTGCGGCGCGGCCAGCCATGAAGCGCCGGTGGTTTGGGCGCGACAGCGCCCGGCAACAGGACTGGCCGGCGCGCCTGCAGAAGCTGGCCGGCGACAGCCGGCACGAAGCGCTGGCCCGTTTTTATCGGGGCCCCTGGCCGGCGGCCGACGCGCCCATGGAAAATGTCCAAATGGCCGCCCTGGATCTGGAAACCACCGGCCTGGACTGGCGGCGGCACGCCATCGTCAGCATTGGCATTGTGCCGTTTACGCTCGACCGCATCAGGCCTTCCCGGGGCTTTTACCGCCTGGTCAAGCCGCGCCGCAAGCTGGAGGCGCGCTCGGTCACCATTCATCGCATTACCCACGCCCGCCTGGCCGATGCGCCCGATCTGGCCGAAATTGCCGATGAGCTGCTGGCGGCGCTGGCCGGGCGCATTGCGGTGGTGCATTACCGCGCCATAGAGCGTCGATTTCTGTACCAGGCCTTCAGGCTGCGCTTTGGCGAGGGGCTGCTGTTTCCTCTTATCGACACCATGGAAATCGAGCGCCGCGTGCTGCGCCACCAGCGCCGGCTGGCCTGGTTCAGCCCGTCTGTCCGTCGCCGGCAGTCGCTGCGCCTGGCCGACGTGCGGCGCCGCTACGGGCTGCCGGAATATTCACCCCATCATGCGCTTACCGACGCCCTGGCCACGGCCGAGCTGCTGCAGGCCCAGGTGGCCCATCACGGCCGCCGCGACGATGCCGTGTCGGCGTGGTGGCAATAGCCCTACCAGCTGGCAACCAGCGCCAGCCAGATCTTGCTGACGCTGGCGCGGGTGCCGGCCCCGTCAAAAAAGGCGGCCTTGATTTCCATGTCGAGATTGTCCGAAAGCCCCCGCCCGAGCATGAGGTCGAGCTCGCGGCCGTAGCGGTATGAGCCGCGATCGCTGCGAAAGTCATGCACCCGGGCCAGCGCCCGCCAGCGGTTGATTCGGCTGCCGGCGGCCAGATAGGTGTCGAGCAGGCCGTCGTCGGGCGTGGTGGCAAACTGGTCGCCCCAGCCGTTGAAGGCGTGCAGGGTGGCCAGCGGCGTCTGAAAGGCCCGGCGGCCGTTGCCGCCCAGCCGCTCGTGGCCGGCCAGCCAGTGCCAGCCGTCAAGCTGCTGCTGCACCCGAATACTGACATGGCTCTGTCCGGACGGGCTGCGCGACTCGCGAATGCCCTTCTGGTGGGCGTATTCCAGCCGGTAGGTCAGGCCGTCGGTCAGCGGCAGCGGACCGGTCACAAAGGCGCCGAGGTTGCGGTGCGAGGCCGGCCGGTCGCGAAATTCAATATGGTGTGCGTACACACCCACGGTGTGTCGGCCCGGTGAATAGTCAAAAGTCGACAGCCAGGCGTCAAGGTCGGCGCGCGCCAGCAGCCGGTTGGGGTTGGAGCGCCCGTTGGCCCGGTGAGCCCTGTTCAGCCAGTTCAGGCTGGCGTTCCACGCATTGCCTTCCAGCCCGACGCGGACAGCGTCAAAGGTTTGCTGCAGCTGGCGATGACCGGGGTCGCCGCTGCCCAAAAACCGCTGGTTGCCCAGGCTGATGGCCTGGCGGCCGGCGCGCACAAAAAGCTCGCCCGGTCGCGTATAGCCAACCCAGGCTTCGGCCACGTTTTCATCGTCGGGATCGGCCACCACGGGATAGTCTGCGCGCCCGTTGGCCGTGGAATTGAATTTTTGGGCGCCAATGTGGCGATTGCCCTGGGCGGTGGCGGCAATTTGCCAGCCCGACCAGCTCGGGCTGATGAACCCGGCACGCAGGCGCAGCGTGGAAGCGGCTGCATGGGGTGAAAAGCGGTCGTCATCAACCCGCTCCAGGCGGTAGCGCAGATCAAGCGAGGTTTGCCACTTGTCGGAACTTTCCGGCAGGCCGGGTACGGCCCACAGCAAGAGAAGGGCAAGCAACAGCAGGCGGTGGCGCATGGCAGGCTCCACGTATTGACTCACTGCAGTATGCGGGCGGCGGCACGGGCCGGTTTTGACCCGAATCAAACGGGCTCGAAATTCAGTCGGGGGAACCCTGGGCCGACTCGCCGATCTGCTTCAGTCCGTCCATGTCGAGAATGGTGATTTCGCGGCGCTTGACCCGGATCAGCCCCTTGTCCTGCAGCCGGCCGAACAGGCGACTGACCGTTTCCAGCACCAGGCCCAGGTAGTTGGCCAGATCGGCCCGCGACATGGTCAGGCTGAGCTGGTTGCGGCTGCGGCCCAGCCGGTTTTGCCGCTGACTGTAGTTGTACAGAAACAGCGCCAGGCGGCTGATGGCCTGGCCGCGACCCATAACGGCCATATGGTGCTGGCTGGCGCTGACCTCGCGGCTGACCAGGCGCATGAACTGGCGCTGCAGGCCGGGCAGAACCGAGCTGAGTTTTTCCAGCTGAGCGTAGGGCAGCTTGCACACGCTGGACGGCTCAAGCGTTTCGGCATCGCACTGGTGAACCTCGTCGGCCAGCGCGTCAAACCCCATGATTTCTCCCGGCAGGTGAAAGCCCAGAATTTGCAGCTCGCCGCCTTCCGAATAGGTTTGGGTTTTCAGCGAACCGGTCTGGACAAGGTAAAGGGCGCGAAAGGGCGAGCCGGCGTGATAGAGCTTTTCGCCCGCAGCCAGCGAGCTGCGCTCGGACACCAGCATGTCAACGCGGTCCATGTCATCGCGGTCCAGCCCCGCCGGCAGGCAAAGCTCGCGCAATGCACACTGGGCGCAGCGGCGTCTAACCTGGTCAATGCTGATGGCAGCGTTGGCGGCAGGCATTGCGATTACCCCGTTTTCACGACGTCAAAGCATAGCACGGCCGGGCGCCATACGGTTGGGTATTGATGCAGAAAATGTGCATTTCCGGGGGCCAAAAAATATCAAGGCAGGTGGTGTTGACAGAACCCCGCTTCGTAATGATAATGATTCGCGTTTTCTTTCTCACCTCCTCCAACAAAGAGCTTCCCAATGTTTTCCATCTCCTGCTTGCGCTGCCATAAACGGGCGGCTTTGGTGTGCGGTTTGTCATGCGTGCTGGCTTGTGCGCTTGGCTGTAATGCGGCCTGGGCCCGAAATACAAGCCCCGGTTCGCTGGTCAAGCTGGACAACGTGGTGGTGTCGGCCGCCGGCTTTGAGCAAATGCTCGACGATGCGCCGGCCTCCATCAGCGTGATTCCGCGACAGGAGCTGCAAAAAAAGGCCTACCGCGACATCACCGACGCGCTGGCGGATATTCCCGGGGTGTTCATTACCGGCAGCGGCAGCGCGCGCGATATCAGCGTGCGCGGCATGGCGCCGGGCTACACCATGATTCTGGTTGACGGCCAGCGCCAGAATTCCAGGGAAACCCGGCCCAACGCCGACGGCCCCGGCATAGAGCAGGGCTGGCTGCCGCCGCTGCAGGCCATAGAGCGCATAGAGGTCATACGCGGCCCCATGTCCTCGCTGTACGGCTCCGATGCCATGGGCGGGGTGGTCAACATCATTACCCGCAAGGTGGCCAGCGAGTGGATGGGCAGCGCACGCGCCGAAATTACGGTCCAGGAAGATTCGCGCTCGGGCGACCAGTATCAGGGCAGCATTTACGCGGCCGGGCCGCTGGTCAGCGACCGGCTCGGCATTCAGGCCTGGGCCGAAAAATCGCGCCGGCAGGAAGACCGCATCGAGCACGGCTTCAACCGCCAGGACACGGAATCGGGCACGGTCAAGCTGGGCTTTTCACCGTCGTCCAACCACGACCTGATGGCCGAAGCTGCGCACACCCGCCAGAACAGGACTTCAACGCCGGGGCGCTCAATTGCGCCGGAAACGCCCGCCGGCGCGCCCAACACCCCTTCGGTCACCGACTACGACCAGGCCCGCCATGCCCTCACCCACATCGGACGCTACGGCGGCATATCGTCAAATTCATACTGGCAGCACAACGATTTTGACAACCCGACGCGCGACATGCGCCTGCGCAGCAACGAACTCAACAGCCAGTGGAACATTCCCCTTAACCGCCAGCTGCTGAGCGTGGGCGCCCAGTACCAGAACGAGACCCTGGACGATTTCGGCAACCAGTACCGGCCCGAGGTCAGCCGCCTGGAACGCTACCAGTGGGCCGTGTATGGCGAAGACGAATGGCTGATGACCGATTCACTGGCGCTGACCGGCGGACTGCGCATGACGCGCGACGAAAATTACGGCACCCACTGGACCCCGCGCCTGTACGCTGTTTGGCACGCCGCGCCGGGCCTGAGCGTCAAGGCGGGCCTGTCCACCGGCTTCAAGGCACCGGGGCTCAGGCAGTCGGTGGCCGACTGGGGCCAGATAACCGGCGGGCGCGGCGGCGTGCCGGCCATCATCATGGGCAACCCCGATCTCAAGCCCGAAAAAAGTGTCAGCCAGGAGCTGGGGCTCACCTGGTCGGCAGAAGGCTGGACGGGCAGCCTGACCCTGTTCAACACCGCCTTCAGGGACAAGATTTCAGAAGTGCGGCGCTGCACCGACCCCAATGACCAGCCCACCTGCCACGTGTTACCCGGTGACGAGGGCTACAAATACATCAGCGACCGGGTCAATGTCGACAGGGCCGCGCTGCGCGGCGTCGAGGCCACCGCCAGCTGGCGCGTGCACGCGGATATCAGCCTGGCGGCCAACTACACCTACACCTGGTCGCGCCAGAAAAGCGGAGATTTTGCCGGCCAGCCGCTCAACAAGGTTCCCGAACACATGCTCAACACCACGCTGGAGTGGACGCCAACCGACTGGGTCAGCGCCTGGTCACGGGTCAACTTCAGGGGCCGCACCTCCGACTACCTGAACCGCACCGCCATGGCCAGGGGCACGCCTTCATACGCCTTTGCCGATGCCGGCATCAACTACAGCTTCAGCCGGCAGGTCAGCGCGGGGCTGGGCGTCTACAACCTGCTGGACAGGCGCGTGTCGTACGAAGACTACGACGAGGTGCACGACGGACGGCGCTACTGGGCGCAGCTGACGGTCAGTTTTTGACCGTTTCCGGAGTTTGTGCCTGCTGCCCGGCGCGCTGGCGATCGCGCAGGTCCTTTACTGCCACCCACAGCGCCAGGGTTACGGCCAGGGAAATGATGCCGAGTCCGACCAGCACCGCATAGGACCAGCTCATGACCCGCAGGGCGGCAAACACGGCGCCGGTAATCACGGCAATGCCCACCGAGGCGCCAATGCGCTGGCCGGTTTGCATCACCGCGCCCGAACTGCCGGCATAGGCCAGCGGCACTTCGGCCAGCGTCAGCGCCTGGTTGGGGCTGATGATGGCGCCCTGGGCCACGCCCACAATGCCCAGGCTCAGCAGCAGCCACCAGATGCTGACAAGCCCCAGCTCGTGCAGCACAATGACCCCCGCGCAGGCACCCAGGCCAAACAGCGCCACCACCAGCCCGCCAATGACCACCGTGCGCCCCAGGCGGGCCACGCGCGCGCCCGCCCAGTGGGCCGCCCAGGCCGACAGCAGCGCCCCGGGCACGCCGAACATGCCCGACTGCAGCGCGCTCATGCCCAGCCCGTCCTGAACATACAGCGCCACCAGCACCCATATGCTGGTCATGCCCAAAAAATACAGCGTCACAATGGTGGTGCCGTTGGCAAAGCTGGCGGTTCTGAAAATATCCAGATTCACCATGGGGCGAAAACCGCGCCGTTCATGACGCCGCTCCCACAGTATCCACAGCCCGCACAACACGGCCCCGCCGGGCAGCATCAGCCAGGTCAGCGGGGTGCTGCGCGATTCCACAAACGGAAACAGAATGAACAAAACGGCCAGCCCCAGCAGCACAGCGCCCATGGGGTCCAGCGAGCGCAGGCCGCGGTTGGCCTTGTGCACCTGCCCGGCGGCCGGCTGCGAGCCGTGCTGAAACAGCGGGCGGGGAAACCACAGCAGCCCCAGAATAATGGTCAGAATGCCAAACGGCACGTTGACCAGAAAAGTCAGCCGCCAGCCGATGACCGGCCCGCCCAGGTCAATCAGCAGGCCGCCCAGAACCGGGCCAATGGCCACCGACACGCCCACCGTGGTGCCCAAAAACCCAAACGCCCGGCCGCGCTCGTCGCCGCGAAAATACTGCTGAATCATGCCCAGCCCCTGCGGGTTGATCAGGCCCGAGCCTATGCCCTGCACAAAGCGCGCCGCGTTGAGCCAGTTGGCGTCGGGCGCCAGGCCCGAGGCAATGGACGACAGGGTGAAAATTGTCACTCCCAGCAGAAAAATACCGCCGCGCCCGAAAATATCCCCGGCCCGCCCGGCCGCCACCAACACCACGCCAAAAGACAGCGCATAGCCCGACAGAATCCACTGGATGTCCGAATCCGAGGCGTTGAGGCCGTCCTGAATCGAGGGCACCGCCACATTGACAATGCTGACCGCAATCAGCGACATGAAAATTGCCGTCAGCAAAACCAGCAGCATGCGTCCGCGTTCAGTTCTGGAAACCATGGCACAGACCTTGGGATAAGACAGGAACGAATCAGCGCATCATAGCAGCCAGCAGACTCCCGGCCCTGGCCAGCGCCATGCCGGCCCGGCGGCTTGCGACATGCCCCGTCGCGCAGCAGTGCTAGACTTCAGGTCGCTGCGGCAAGAGCCGTGGAAAACAAACCAGGCAGCAAGGAGGCAGGGTGGGCTACGACATCATTGGCGACATTCACGGTCAGGGCGACATGCTGGAAGCCCTGCTCAAGAAAATGGGCTACCGTCACGACGGACAGTGCTATCGGCACGATTCCCGCCGGGCAATCTTTGTGGGCGACTTCATCGATCGCGGCCCGCAGCAGCTCAAAACACTGGGGCTGGCCCGCCCCATGATAGACGCCGGCGCGGCGCTGGCCGTCATGGGCAACCACGAGCTCAACGCCATCTGCTGGCACACCCCCGACCCCGACCGGCCGGGCGACTACCTGCGCCCGAGGACCGGCAGTCTGGGAGAAAAAAACAGAACCCAGCACGGCGCATTTCTTGCCGAGGTCGGCGAGGATTCACCCGCCCATGCCGACATCATCCGCTGGTTCAAGACGCTGCCCCTGTGGCTGGACCTGCCCGGCCTGCGGGTGGTGCACGCCTGCTGGCACCCGCGCTACATGAACTGGCTGAAGGCCAACGGCCATGTTGACGAACACGGGCGCCTGCTCGAAGACAGGTATCCGGCCGCCAGCCGCGAACCGGCCAGCCGGGAAGAAAAAGACAGCCCCGAGCCGAGCGTGTTCAAGGCGGTTGAAACCGTGGCCAAGGGCATAGAGGTGCCCCTGCCCAACGGCGAGAGTTTCAGGGACGCCCAAGGCACGGTGCGTCATCGGGCCCGGGTGCGCTGGTGGGACGGGCCGGGCGGAACCTACCGGACATCCACGCTGATTGGCAAGGACAAGCGCAAAAATCTGCCAAACGAGAAACTGCCGGCACACGCCTGGCCGGCGCTGCCAGAAGACAAGCCGATATTTTTTGGCCACTACTGGCTTAAGGGCAGTCCGGAAGTACAGGCGCCAAACATTGCCTGCGTGGACTATTCGGCAGCCAAGGGCGGTGATCTGGTGGCCTACCGGTGGAGCGGAGAAAATCGCCTGTCCAACGAAAACTTCGAACGGGTTGCCCAAACTGGGCCCGACGCAGGGAAGAGGCCGTAAAGTGAATATTCAATTAAAATATACGGGGCTAGCCTTAACAAAAATTTGACGATTGGCAGCAGTTTTGATACAGTTGCTCATGCGCCGATTTGAATCAACCAGCTTGCTGGGCGCTTTACAAATACACGCTAAAGCGGAACACAATTCCCGCGTTTCCCCAACGCAACCAGGTCCGTATTAGTCACTGCAAGCTGGCCGCTGAAGGTTCGGCCCGGCACCGAGTGTGCGGGTTCCGGATGTCAGCCGGCAAATCCAACACTGGACAATGCGGAGACGTCCTGATGAACAAGTTACCTGACCGCTGCGCGGTCAAAAGAATGTTCGTGCTGCTCAGCATCCTGCCCGGCTCAAGAGGCCATGCATACGGGGCGGTAACCGCCCTGACCAACCGCCTGCGGCGGCTGGGCATGGATGTTTCTGCCAGAACAATTCATCGCGACCTGGCATTTTTTGAAAGCCTGGGCTGGGCGGCCAGAACCCGGCACGGCGACAGCGAAGAGCGCTGGATGACGCCGGGCGCGCTGGACATCACCCCGTGTCTGCGGCCCGTGACAGAGCCGCCGCGGCCGCCGGATATTTTATTGCCCGGGGAAGAAAACAGCGCCGGCCGCGAAACGGAAACAGATGGCCGGCCGGCCCCGCCGGGCGCAAAAACAGCCATGAAAGCAGGGAGAGAGCCCCTTGAATTCCTTTGACATGAAGTTCGATGACATGAATCCCGTTGAAATGGATGCCGCTGACAGAAAAGATCGCGCCGCCCGGCCCATGCGTCACGACATTGAAGCCATGGGCAAAACGCTGCGCAACGGCGCATGGACAAAAAGCCAGCAGGACTTTTTCACGCTGGTGCTGGTTCATGACCTGCTTCCGTGGCGTGAAGAGGCGCGCGGCATGACGCTCAGGGAAATTCGCCGGGCACTGGCCGGGCTCGGCCTTCCGCTGACGGATCGCCAGCTTCGATACTGCCTGGCCAGGGGCGCAGACGTGCTGCTGATGGACATGGACCACCAGGCCGGAAGAAAACAGTACTGGAAGCGCGTAGACCCCGCCCCGCTGTGCGCCCGGCTGCGAACACCGCCGGGCCAGGCGTTCAAGCGAGCCGCGCAGGGCTGACTTGCGGGCTCAATTGCCGCTACACAAACCACCAAACCAGAGGAAAGGAAAATGAGTATGGATAAATCGCAGAACAGCCCAACCGGCTTTGACATCAAGGCCATTCCGGTTGAAGAAGACACCACAGTGAAATCAACCCGGGTGGTTGAAGTGGCCGGATACCCGTGCGCACTGCAGGCCTGGTCATGGGATGGCGTGGTCGCCAAAAGCCTGATTTTCAGAGAGGCAGATGTCGCATCGCTGGCCGACAGCGAGCTTGAGGACATCGTCAGAAACAGCGGCTTCAGCGAGCGCGGCGGCTCCATGACCGTCAGCCGCAACTCAAGCGGCTTCGCCTTCGTCAACTTCGACTTTATAGTCTGAATAGTTTGAAAAGGTTGATTGGAAATGCGACCGGACAAACCGGTCGCATCCGGCAGCTGTCAGCTGTTCTTTTCAGCAAAGAACGCCTTCAGACTGGCGTAGTTTTCCTTTACGGCCTTGTTTGCATGCACCGCCCTGTGACAGCTTGCGCACAGCACGGCAAGGTCTTCCATGCCGGTAAGGGTCATCCCGTCCAGTTCGGACAAGGGGGTGATGTGGTGAACCTCAAAGACGCTTTCCACCACCTCTTCGGGATACGAGCCGGACTCTTCAAGCTTGCAGATTTCGCAGTGCAGACTTCCGTGCTTTTTGCGGAACTTACGCAGTTTGTCGCGGCGCAGGCGAGACTGTCTTTCACGTCTCTTATGCTGACTTAAAAGCAACCTTCCTTCGCTTGCAGGCTCGTCGTTCAACTCCACAAACTCAGGCGTGTTCCACAGCTTTTGCAGCTCAATCACTTCATCCGATGACAGCTTAAATACAGTCCTGTTTGGGGCCGTAATGATAAGTGAGTTTTTCAACAGCGGGTGGGCCTTGAGCTGCGCCCTGGTAATCATGCCCTGGTCTTCATCGGTTCGGACGTCAGACAGCTTGATTTTCGTTCTGTGCTCTTCAGGGCCCGGCTCGTCTTTTATCCAGAATTTGCTTCCCAGCGACGCCTTGTTTTTTATCAGTCTGGCGCGCGTGGGCCGTTTCGCTACCTGGCCATAGGCAATGGCACCGGCCTGTTCCCCCGAGCGCCATATAAACACCGGATCGCCAACTTCTATATCTTTGACATTGGTGGGAGTCCACCAGTAAATAGACTGGGGGCTTCGCGACAGGTAACCGTCGATATCCATTTTTTCCGGGCTCCCCTGAAATATCCAGGCCATTTTCTTGCTCCTTGTTTTAATGTTCCCTTCGGGCCGAGTCTACCCTGTCCTCAAGCAGCCGTCTGGCCTGCCCGAGAACGGAGGCCGGAACCTGTCCTGGCGCCTCCAGCCCCGCTTGCAGTATCTCCCGCCAGTGCGGCGCATTCGCGCGCTGCATGAAGCAGCCGTGCTCCAGCAGAAACCGCGCGTCGCCAACTTCGATTAGCCGGTCGCGCAGCAGACGGGCCAGGGCGTCATTTTGCAGGCTGGCAACATCAAGCGTCAGCGCTTCCAGCAGCGCCACGAAGCGCGTCCACCCCGTCGGGGCGCGGCTGAAAAAGCTGCGCGTGCGCAGATCGCGTCCGCCCAGGCCACCATAGCGGTTTTCAATCTCGTCAGCCAGGTTCATTCGAGCAAGGCAGCCGCCCAAAAAGTCCAGCAGCTCGTCCGGCGCCTTGAATTGACCCCGGCGCGAAGCCGCCAGCCCGGCGGCCAGCGCGTATGCGTGAACAAGCCGGTCGGCCCGGCGCAGCGTGCGCCGAAACGGGCGCACCACATCAAGGTCGGCGCATTTGGAATAAAGCGCCACGTCATTCAGCCAGAGCCCGTGCCGGGCGGCGTCGGCCCAGTCCCACCGCGAGGATCCGCGCCGAAAGGCATCGCGCGGCCCGGGAATATCGGCAGCGCGCTGGGCCGCAAGCCGGCAGCGGATCAGCCAGCAGGCTTCCCGGTCTTCTTCGCAGTCGGCAATGCTGTTCAGCGCCCTGAGCGCGTCGGGAACATGGCGCCCGCCATCGGCCCGGGAAAGATGCAGCAGCCAGTGGGTGGCCAGGCGGGAGCGGTCGCCGATGTGACTGCCGGCGCGGCGAACAAACCGGGTCAGATCGCCGGGCCGTGCGGCCAGACGGCGCGCCAGTTGGGGCGGACTGAACAGCCGGCCGTTGAATCCGGCCCGGTATTCCGCATCGCTGTCGATGTCGAGAGTCGCCGGCAGATTGTCCAGCTCAAGCCGAACGGGGTGTTTGATTTTCAGGGTTTTGCAGTCGGCCCTGGCCACCCGTGCCCCAAGCCAGCGGCCCTGCAAAGTCAGAACGGGACTTTTTGACCGGGAAACATCCAGCCTGAGCCCCGAGCCGCCCACCAAATTCAGGGCGCCGCCGGTGGATAGCTCAGCGCGCCGCGCCTGAAACCGGCCGGCCAGAATTTGCAGGCGGGGGCACTGCCAAACCTCAAGCCGCTCAAGGCTCGCTTCATTCAGCGTCAGCGTGCTCATCCGCCCGTCAAGAACGGCCAGATGCGACAGCCCGCGGCCGTGCACCGTCAGGCTTTCTCCCCGGCAGGCCCGCCCGCTTATGACAAACGCCTCGACCTGACCGGGCGCTCGCGCAGCCGGCGGCCCCACTGCCAGCCCGTTAACAGGCGGCGCCGTGCTGCGGCGCACCAGGCGCCAGGCGCGGCCTGCCCACGGCCTGCGCAGCGTAAAGTCGGCAACTGGCCCGCCAAAAATCAGCGGCACTGTCGGGCGAAAGGCGGCCGGCAGCG
>DATGSU010000157.1:0-3478 GCA_035302305.1 Wenzhouxiangella sp.
GTTTGCCCGCAACTACCAGAGCGTGTACGAGGGCGACGACATGTGGAAAGGCATGGACACGCCCACCGGCAGCATGTTCGAGTGGGACGAGGATTCAACCTACGTGCGCAACCCGCCCTATTTTGAGGGCATGGGCATGAAGCCCGAGCCGGTGGCCGATATTACGGGCGCCCGGGTTCTGCTGCTGCTGGGGGACTCGGTTACCACCGACCATATCTCGCCGGCCGGGGCCATTCAGCCCGATTCTCCGGCGGGTCTCTACCTGCAGGAAAAAGGCGTGCGCCCGGCGGAGTTCAACTCGTATGGCTCAAGGCGCGGCAACCACGAGGTCATGATGCGCGGCACCTTTGCCAACGTGCGCATCAGAAACCAGGTGGCGCCCGGCACCGAAGGCGGGTTCACCACGTATTTCCCCGACAACGAGGTCATGCCCGTTTACGATGCGGCCATGAAATACCAGCAGGACGGCACTCCGCTGGTGGTCATTGCCGGCAAGGAGTACGGGTCGGGCTCGTCGCGCGACTGGGCCGCCAAGGGCACCCTGCTGCTGGGCGTCAAGGCCGTTATTGCTGAAACCTACGAGCGTATTCACCGCTCCAACCTGATCGGCATGGGCGTTCTGCCGCTGACCTTTGAAGACGGCCAGAATGCCGAAAGCCTGGGTCTGGACGGCACGGAAACCTTTGACATCAAGGGCCTGTCCGACGGCACCGAGAAAACGGTTGCCGTGACCGCCACCCGCCCCGACGGCACGGAAATCAGCTTCAGGGCCAATGTCCGCCTGGACACGCCCAAGGAAGTCGACTACTACCGCAACGGCGGCATTCTGCACTACGTTCTGCGCGAAATGGCCCAGGCAGCCTGACCGCAGACTGCAGCAAGGTCCATTGCAAAAAGCCCGCCACCGGCGGGCTTTTTTGTGGGCGCTCAGCCCTGTCCGTCCAGATCCAGATAGACGGGCAGCTCGTGGCTGCGGCGGTGGGCAAAAATGAGCTGCGTTTCAATATGTGCCACCTCCTCGCGCTCGGTAAACGCCGACAGGGCCAGTTCGCGCAAGTGAGCGCTGTCGCGCACCGCCACGTGCACCAGGTAGTCGTTGGCGCCGGCAATATGAAAAATGGTGACCACCTCGCTGAGGCCGTCAAGGTGGTTTTCAAACGTCTCGACATTGGCGCGCGCGTGGCGAACCAGGCGAATGGCCACCAGCGCCTGCAGCCCTATGCCCAGCGCGTCCGGCTCAACTTCGGCATGGTAGCCGGTAAGCACGCGCGCCATGCGCAGGCGCCGCACCCTTTCCAGGCAACTTGACTGGGCCAGCCCCACAGCCGCCGCCAGGGCCTTGTTGGACAGCCGTGCATTCTTCCGAAGCTGCCGGATGATTTGAATATCTACCGAATCAAGTTTTATATTTTCTTGTTTCAAGGAATTTATTTCGCACTGTCACATAAAGATTGAATTTATCAATAAAATAGCCCTGTTCTCAACCTCCGGAGCCGCTCCATGAGCAAATTTGACCATACGCTCGGTGTTCATGCAGGCCGCGAAGACCTGCGCGAGCTGGGCGTCCACGCCCTGCCCGTTGATCTTTCAACCACCTATCCGCTCAACAACCTGGACGAGGGCACCGGCAGCCTGGACACGCTGGTGGCCGGCGCCGCCAGCGCCGATAACCCGGTGTATGCGCGCCTGTACAACCCGACCGTGGCCCGCTTTGAAAACGCGCTGGCCCGGCTTGAGGCCGCCGAGGCGGCCGTGGGCTTCTCATCGGGCATGGCGGCACTCACCGCCATTGTGCTTGCCACCCGCCCGCGCGGACGCAGGATTGTCGGCGTGCGGCCCGTTTATGGCACCAGCGACCACATGCTCGACAGCGGCCTGCTGGGCAATGAGATTGTCTGGACCCAGGCCGACAAAGTGGCCGAGGCCGTGACCGACGACACCGCCTTTGTGCTGATTGAAACCCCGGCCAACCCCACGCTGGAGCTGGTTGATATTGCCGCCGTGGCCGAACAGGCCGGCGATGTGCCCGTGGTGGTTGATTCGACCTTTGCCACCCCCGTTTTGCAAAGGCCGCTGGAACAGGGTGCCGCCATGGTGCTGCACAGCGCCACCAAGTTTTTGGGCGGGCACGGCGACGTGATTGCCGGGGTGGCAGCCACCAGCAATGATCTGGCGGCCGGCCTGCGCCAGATCAGGGTGGCCACCGGCGCGCTGATGCACCCGTGGGCGGCCTATCTTTTGCACCGCAGCCTGCCCACGCTCAGGCTGCGGGTTGAACGGGCGCAGGCCACCGCCGTTGATCTGGTTCAGCGGCTGTCAAACGCGCCGGAAGTGGGTCGGGTTTTCTACCCTGGGCTGAACTCGGTTGCGCAAAAATCACTGCTGAACCGCCAGATGGCCGGCGGTGGCTGCATTATTTCCTTCGAAATGAAGGACGGCTACCAGGCGGCGGCTGCGGTGATGGAAAAAGTTGAGCTGATGACGCCGGCGGTCAGCCTGGGATCGGTGGATACGCTGATCCAGCACCCCGCCGGCCTGACGCACCGCGTGGTGAACGAACAGGACCGGCTGGGCAGCGGAATCAACGAAAGCCTGCTGCGGCTGTCGGTGGGGCTGGAAGAGGCCGATGATCTGTGGAATGACCTGAGCCGCGCATTCAGGGCAACCCGCCAGGCGCCCACTGCTCTTTCATCGTAGCCTGGGCAGCCGCCAGCCGCACACCCATGAGGCCGGAAAAGCGCCTGAGCAGCTCATAGCCAAAGGTCGAGTCTGCCTGGCAATGTTTCATGATTGCCGCACCGTCGAATTCGAGCACCCGGCTCGATTCTTCGGCGCGGCCGTTGAAGTGCCATTTGTAGGGCTCGATCAGCCACGACCAGCCGAAAATGTCTCCTGGCCCCAGCCGGGTAATGGTCAGCGAAGGCCCGGTCAGGGCCGGCACTTCAACGACCAGCTCGCCCTCGATAACCAGAAAGAACTGGTCGGCCCTGTCGCCCTGGCGGGCCAGCAGCTTGCCGTCGTCAAAGCGCTTGTCGCTGGCGTGCCTGGCCAGCCAGTCAATATGCCCGGCGTCCAGGTCGCTGAAAAAACCCGACTGTTTGAGCAGCTTTGCAATATTTTCTGTTGCCATGGGTTGACTCCTTGGAATTGTCCGGGTGCTTTTGTCTGTCACTGCATGGCTTCATGCCCGGGGACAGGCGCACCGTCTGTCAATTGCGGCGGCTTTGGGCTGGCAGCCATGAAAGCCGCGGCTGTTTCTGACAGAATACACGCTGTTCTGCAACACGGTGCCAAAATGATTCAACGAGCGACTGCATGCCTCCTGCTTTTTCTTGCCCTTTTTGCGCTGGCACCGGTCGTGGCCGGCACCATTCCCACCAGGGAATTTTTTGAGCACCACAAGATTGTCAACATGAAGCTGTCGCCCGACGGCCGGCACGTGGCGCTGACCTTTGAAAAAGGTTCGGAAGTCGGGCTG
>DATGSU010000158.1:0-3651 GCA_035302305.1 Wenzhouxiangella sp.
GCGCACCGGCGCCAGCAGCTTGCGTTCGGCTTCAATGGCGGTTTGTATGCCGCCCAGCTCGCTGAGCGGGTGGCGGCGGCGGGTTTCGCTGAAGCGCTGGACCAGCACATTGGGCTCGGTGTCCAGAAACAGCAGCTCGAAGGGGCTTTCTCCGGGCATGGAATCCAGCAGCTCCGGCAGCCGCTCCAGGCCGTCCTGGCCGCTGCGCGCATCTATGCCTATGGCCACGCGCGGGTAGCGCCGGGGCTGGCTGCGCACCTCGCTGGCCAGGGCGCCGAGCAGGCCGCCGGGGAGGTTGTCCACACAGTAGTAGCCAAGATCTTCCAAAGCCTGCAGGGCAACGGTTTTGCCGCTGCCCGACAGGCCTGAAATAATGACCAGCGGACTGTTCATGCGTTATCCGTCAGAAACTGGGCGTGTCTTTCAACAAATTCGGCGGCCGCGTCAAAACCCTTCATGCGCAGCATGAAATCACGCACCGCCGCTTCGGCAATTACGGCCATGTTGCGGCCGGGAAGGACGGGCAGGTTGATTTGCGGAATCCAGAGCCCGAAAATTTTTTGGTGGCCGGTGTTTCCGGCCAGCCGGTCGGGTTCGGGCCGGCTGGAATCGGGCAGATGCAGGTGAATGATCAGCCGCAGGCGCTTGCCGTCCTTGATGGCCGTGTTGCCAAACATGCGCCGGATGTTGAGAATGCCCAGGCCGCGAACTTCCAGGCAGTCCTTGAGCACCGGCGGGCAGGCGCCCTCGATGGTGTCGGGGGTCAGCTGGGTAAACTCGGGCGCATCGTCGGCAATCAGGCGGTGTCCGCGGGTCAGAAGCTCAAGCGCCAGCTCGCTTTTGCCGGTGCCGGATTCGCCGGATATCAGCACGCCCAGGGTAAACAGCTCCATGAACACACCGTGCAGGGTCTGGCGCGGCGCCAGTCTTCTGGACACATGATAGCGAAGCACGCTGACCAGCTCCCAGTCGTTGCAGGCCGAGGCCAGCAGCGGCACGTTGCGCTGGCCGGCCAGAGCCACAAGCTCCTCGTCCACTTCCAGATTGTTGCTGACAATAAGAACAACCGGGTTTTCATCCAGGATGAGCGCCAGGGTTTGTTTGCGGGCGGCTTGGTCCAGGCGCTTGAGCCAGTCGTGTTCCTCGCGCCCCAGGACCTGGATGCGGGTTGAATGAATGGGCGTAAGAAAGCCAACCAGCGATGGGCGCGAGTGGATGCCCGCCGGCTCGATGTGGCGCCGGGCGGCCTCGGGCTGGCCGCTGATCCAGCGCAGGTCCAGGCGCTCGCTGAATTGTTCGAACAGGTCAGCAAGCGTCAGCTGCGGAGACATCAGGCTTGCAGTTTGACAGGGTCGGCTGTCAGCAGGCGCAGCAGGTCGTCGGCGTCACTGGCCTCGCGCAGCATTGTGCGCTGTTCTTGCTGGCCCAGCAGCTGGGCCATCTCCGCCAGAAGGCGCAGATGGGCGTCCGTGCAGCGCTGTGGAACCGCCAGGGCAAAAAAAAGATCGACCTTGTGGCTGTCCGGCGCGTTGAAGTCGATGGGCTGCTTGAGCCGCACCATGGCACCAGCCACTTCTTTTTGCTCATCAACCCGCCCGTGGGGAATGGCCACTCCATGGCCAAGCCCGGTGGAACCGAGGCGCTCGCGCTGGCACAGGCTGTCGAAAATGGTGCGCGAGGGTGCGCTGCCGGGCGCTGTTGCCAGCAGGGCAGACAGTTTTTCCAGCAGTGTTTTTTTGCTTGTTACTGAAATGTCGACCGCGATGCGGTCGGCTGCTAGGACATCAACGAGCTGCATGGCTACACCCGGGGCAGTTCAGGACTTGGGCTTCACAACCCTTCGGCCGGCGGGGCCTGGCGCTGGGTTGTCAGTTTGCTCTTGTAACGACGCACGCGCTTGTCGAGCCGGTCCATCAGAGCATCGATGGCGGCATACATGTCCTCGGCGTCGGCTTCGGCGTGAATGGGTTGCGGGCGGCCACCGATGGTGAGCGTGCCCTGGGCAACATGTCTGACCTTCTGAAGAGAAAGAACAAAACGCGCCGACATGAGGTTGTCTACGCGCCTTTCCAGGCGTTTGGATTTTTCGGACACGTAGGCGCGCAGCGCCTGGGTAATGTCCATGTTCTGGCCGGTAACTTCTATTCGCATCAGCTTTTCCCTTTATTGCTCATGGCTATAGACTTGCACCGTGTTCATGGTAACCCAGGATGAAGAAAAGTTCCTGTTCGGGGGCTTTTACAGCGACCTGTCGGCTTTGGCCAGCGGCTGTCAGGCGGGTGGCCGGGCTTTTTTTCGGCGCCTGGCTGAACCGGGAATTCCCAGCTGCTCCCTGTATTTGGCCACGGTGCGCCGGGCCAGTCGGATGCCGCTCTCGGCCAGCCGGTCGGCCAGCGCCTGATCGGAGAAGGGTTTTTCGGGCGGTTCCTGGCTGACCAGATCGCGCAGCCGGGCCTTGACCGCGGTGGCCGATACCTGTTGGCCGTCCCCGCTGTCAATGCCGGTGGAAAAGAAATACTTGAGCTCGAAAATGCCGCGCGGGGTGTGAATGTACTTTTCGGTGGTGGCGCGCGAGACGGTTGATTCATGAACGCCGACCTGCTCTGAAACCTTGCGCTGCAGAAGCGGCCTGAGGGCTTTTTCGCCGTGCTCAAAAAAGTCGGACTGACGGCTGACTATGGCGCTGCTGACGGCCAGCAGGGTCTGGTTGCGCATTTCCAGGCCGTTGATGAGCCAGCGGGCTTCCTGCATGCGGTCGCGCAGGTATTTCCGGTCGCTGCCGCGCGCTTCCCGGGCCAGCCGGGTGTACATGGGGTTGAGGCGCAGCGCCGGCGCGTTGTCGGGGTTGAGGGTGACCTGCCAGCCGTGGGGCGCCGGATGCACATAGACGTCGGGAATGACATAGCTTCTTTCGTGGTCGACAAAGCGCGCGCACGGGTACGGGTTGCAGCGCTGGATGACAGCCAGGGCGCGCTTGATGTCGCGCTTGCGTGCACCGGCCGATTGCGCCAGCCGGCGCAGGTCATGGTCGGCCAGCGCTTCGAGATGATGTTCAACCAGGTGGCAGGCCAGCTGCAGGCCGGCGGTATCAACCGGCATGGCGCGCAGCTGCACAAGCAGGCTTTCGGAAATGCTGCGGCTGGCAACGCCCAGCGGTTCGAAATGCTGCACCCGCTCGAGGACGGCTTCAATCTCCTCGACGCTGACCAGCCATTCGGGCGCCAGCGAGGCGCGCAGCGTTGCCAGGTCGTCGTGCAGGTAGCCGTCTTCATCCAGCGCGTAGACAATGGCCTGGGCGATGGCTTCATCGGTGTCGCTGAAACCGGCCAGGTTGACCTGCCACAAAAGATGCTGCTGCAGAGTTTCATCGGCCGGGTTGCTGATGAATTCATCGTAATTGGGGGCGCTATCGCCGACCGGAGAGAAGCCGTCGGGCAGGTCGTCAAATCCCCAGTCCTCGTTATATTCCTCGCCAAACGCGTCGTCGATTTCGCCGGCGGACGTGTCCGCGTCGGCATCGTGTTCGGCAAAGTCGTCACTGACGCTGTCGGACTGGTCGCCGTCGTCGCGCTCAAGCAGGGGGTTGGTGTCCAGCGCCTCGCGAATGGTCTGGTGCAGGTCGCCGCGATTGAGCTGCAGCAAGGCGATGGC
>DATGSU010000159.1:0-5570 GCA_035302305.1 Wenzhouxiangella sp.
CTCATCTGGGAAAACCGGGCGCTGTTTCCGGAACATTCGAGCTGATTGTTCATAAAAGTTACCGACTGGTCTATGAAATCCACAACTCTGAAATTTCGATTCTGACGCTTATGCATACAGCACGCCTGTGGCCACGATAACAGTCGGTTGAGCCAGTAAAAAAAGCCCCGCAGCTGCGGGGCTTTTTCGTTCAGGCAAATCAACCTGCAAACGCAGGCCGGCTTCAGGCCATGCCGCGCTTGATCAGGGTGAGCTCGTGGTTGAGTCCCTTGAGCAGGCTGATGCACAGTGCCAGCAGCACAAACACGAACGGCAGCGCCGTGCTGACCGCGCCGGCCTGCAGTGCCGCCAGGGCCGCACTGCCGCCCACGGCGAGCAGCACGCCGGCCACCACGCCTTCGATCACGGCCCAGAACACGCGCTGGGACACCGGCGAGTCGGTCTTGCCGCCGGCGGTGATGCTGTCGATGACCAGCGAGCCGGAGTCGGACGAGGTGATGAAAAACACCAGCACCAGCAGCACGCCGAGAATGGAGCTTATTGAAGCCAGCGGCAGTTCGTTCAGCATCTGGAACAGCGCCAGCTCGGATTTGTCCACGCCGTCGACCAGCTCGCCCACGCCGGCGGCCACCTGGTCTATTCCGGCACCGCCAAAGGCGGTCATCCAGATGGTGGTGACAATGAGCGGAATAATGAGCACGGCCGTCATGAATTCACGGACGGTGCGCCCGCGCGACACGCGCGCGATAAACATGCCGACAAACGGCGACCATGAAATCCACCAGGCCCAGAAGAACACCGTCCAGCCGTGGTAGAAGCCGGTGTCTTCGCGGCCCACCGGATTGGACAGCGGCAGGATATTGCCGAGATAGCCGGCCACCGTGGTGCCAAGGTTGGTGGTAAAGGCCAGGATGCCGCCGGCAAACATCACAAAGACAAGCAGCAGCGCAGCCAGGATCATGTTGAGGTTGGACAGCAGCTTGACGCCTCCGTCGATGCCGCGCACCACCGACACGGTGGCCACGGCGGTGACGCCGATGATGATGCCCACCTGGGACATGAGACCGACCTCGATGCCGAACACGTAGTACAGGCCGGCAGCGGCCTGCTGGGCGCCCATACCCAGCGAGGTGGCCAGGCCAAACAGCGTGGCCAGCACGGCAAGAATATCGACAATGTGACCGAACCAGCCCCACACCCGGTCGCCCAAAAGCGGATAGAACGCCGAGCGCATGGTGAGCGGCAGGCCCTTGTTGTAGGCGAAGAACGCCAGCGACAGCGCCACCACGCCATAAATGGCCCAGGGATGAAAGCCCCAGTGGTACATGACCGCCCCCAGCGAGGCGCGGGCATCGCCGGGGCCTACGCCCAGCGGCGAACTGGCGCCTTCGGACAGAAAGTAGCCCACCGGCTCGGCCACGCCCCAGAACATCAGGCCAATGCCCATGCCCGCCGCAAACAGCATGGCAAACCACGAGGGATAGCTGAAGTCGGGCCGCGCCTCCTTGCCGCCCAGCCGTATCTTGCCAAACGGCAAAATGATCATGGCCAGGCAAAACAGCACAAAGATATTGCCGGCGGAAAGGAACAGCCAGTCAAAGACGTTTTGAATCCACCCCAGGGTGGCCTGCAGCCACGACATGGAGATTTCCGGAAAGACCAGCGACAAAACCACAAACAGGATGACCAGCGTGGAGCTGATGGCAAACACGGGATGGTGAATATCCATGCCCATGGCCATGACGTTGTCCTGACCCACCTCGTAGTCGGTGTCATAGGCCTGTTCAAGTTCTTCTATTTCGGCCTGTGTTTCCGGGCCGGGTTCGTTATCAGACATTGCAGATTTCCCTCTTGTCGTTTTTCATGTGTCCGGCGGTCTCGCCGGCCTGGGCTTGAGTACCTGTCATGTTGAACGGGCTAGAAGTAGTAGCCAAAGTTGAGATTAAGGCGCCTGTTGTGGCGGCCGCTGTGCTCGTTGTCCATGGTGCCGCCCAGAAACGGCTGGTTCTTGCCGTTGAGCACGTCCAGGTAGGCAAACAGGCCGCCGGCGGTAATGGACACGCCGGTAACGTTCATCCAGGTGTCGGCCAGGCTGGCCGACTTGTCGGTGATGAGCGAGTAGTCGTTGTAGAAGGTCAGATGACTGATCGGGCCCCACTCAACCGGCAGGTTGTAGGCAATGTTGCCGGTGTAGATGGTGGCCTTTGACGCAATGGTGTCGAAGTATGCATAGGCACCCACCACCATGCGATCGGCGCCCGAATCCATGTCATATTTGTACTGGGCGGCCTGCAGCTGCAGGTTCCAGGGGCCATAGTTGCCGTTGAGATGAGCGGCCCAGGCGTGCTGGTCGCCGATGTTGATGCCAACCTCGTCCACGACATCGCCGTACTGGCCCGACACGCCCAGCTCGGTGGTGTAGTCGCTGCCGTAGCCCAGCGTGTAGGCGGCGCGGGCGTTGAATATGTTGTTGTCAAAAGCGCCCAGGGTCGGGTTGTCAAAAGTGTCCTCGCCGGGGGCGCGCACGCCGACAATATTGTAGGAATACTTGTCGGCCATGCTGGCGGAAAGGCTGGAATCGGCGCCGCCGTGCTCGTCGTTAAGGTAGAACGCGCCCTGCAGGTTGAGCGGCCCTTCGTCGTAAATCAGCTTGACGCCAAAGTCATTGTCGTCTTCCAGGCCAACGTAATAGTTTGAGCTGAAGAAAAAGCTGTGCGAGTTGAACGGCAGAATGCCGAAAGGCACCTGGTTGACGCCCACCTGGCCCTGCAGGGATTCGGTGAAGTCGTAGCCTATCCAGGCGTGGTGGACCACGTCCATGTAGTCGTAGTGGCGCAGTTCGGCCGACAGCAGAACATCGCCTATGCTGCCGTCGAAGTTCAGCCGGATGGTGTCCATTTCAAACACGCCGCCCTGGCGCTCGGTGGCGCGGGCGTAGTCTTCGTACTTGTACTGAAAGCGCACCGCGCCGCCAATCTTGATGCCTTCCGCATCTTTTTCGTCGTAGGTCTCGGCGGCAATTTCGCGCAGCTGTTCGTCGTCAGGTTCCGCGTCCTCAACTTCGGCCAGGCGCGATTCAACCTGCGCACGCTTTTGCTCTTCGGCGTCGCGCTGTTCGCGCAGCTGGTCCAGCTGGGCCTGCATTTCAAGAATCTTTTGCTGCATGCCGTCTATCTGGTCCTGCAGCTCTCTGGTGTCGTCCTGGCCGCCTGAGGCCCAGGCTGTGGTCTGCAGCATGGCCGCCAAAAACAGCACGGCAAACCATTTGAGCCAAGTCATGTTGCGCACATTAATCCTCCCCGGATTTGAATTTTTTAAGAATTGAAAAGAGGCCCGGGTCGGCCGGAAATGACCACAACAACGCAGTGAAAACCGCGGGCCTTGCGCCCGCCATAAAACCACACCGTCGGGCCAGCAAGCCATGCCGCCGGAGCCCTGCTTGAAATGATTGATTCCCGTTAACCCTAACAGAGGCTGGCAGTGCAGGGCAAATCAGCGGCGCTGCAATTCACTGTTTTTATAGCCAAAAGCCAACCACGGCAAGCAACATGCCGCGCGGCGTTAAGCCGCCACGGCCCGCTGCGGAAAAATCAGACCAGGCCGCGCGGACGATAGAGCCTGTCGTGCAGGCTGAGCGCGTAGCGGTCGGTCATGCCGGCCACAAAGTCCAGCACCTGGGTCAGGCGGTCGGCCTCGTCAATGCGGTAGCTGTCGGGTATGTCATCGGGCTGCTTCATCAGATGCTCGACCAGCGCGTGGATAACACCCCGGGCGCGATTGTTTTGCGCCACCGCTTCGGGGCGCAGGTAAACCCGCTCGAACATGAACTGGCGGAAGCTTTTCATGGCCAGCATGACATCGGCACGAATGGCGATCTTGCCGCGCTTGATGGACTCCTCAACCACCGCTTCTATCATCACTTCTATCCAGTTGCGGTTGTTGAGCGGCCCCAGCACGCTGACCACATCCTGCGGCACGTCGGAACGCGTTATCACCCCGGCGCGCAGCGCGTCATCAAGATCGTGGTTGAGATAGGCAATGCGGTCGGCATAGCGGCAGACCATGCCTTCGGGCGTTTGCGGCGGCGGCTTGATGCGCCAGGTGTGGGCGCGAATGCCGTCCAGCACCTCCCAGCTCAGATTGCGCGGTTCAAGCACGCTGAATATGCGCACGCCCTGCTCGGAATGCAGCCATTCGCCGCCTTCGACATATTCACTCAGCGCCGCCTCGCCGGTGTGGCCAAACGGTGTATGCCCACAATCATGTGACAACCCGATGGCCTCGGTCAGGGTTTCGTTGAGCCCCAGCGCCCGGGCCAGCGAACGCGCCACCTGGGTGACCTGCAGGGTGTGAGTCATGCGGGTGACAAAATGATCGCCTTCCGGATTGATGAACACCTGGGTTTTGTGCTTGAGGCGGCGAAACGCCTTGGAATGCAGAATGCGGTCGCGGTCAACCTCAAAAGCGGTGCGCAACCGGTCGGGCTCTTCGGGCCGCGCCCGCCCGCGGCTGGCAGCCGAGCGCGTGGCCAGCGGCGACAGCGAGGCTTCAAGCGCCTCGCGCCGCTCGCGCCCCACCACGCTCATGAGGGTCTGCCCTGTCTGTCCGTTTTTCATTGCTGCCAGCCTGCTGTTGTCAAATCAGTTGTGCCCGTTCTTCAAGAGTATGGCGAGCCTGCCCTCCCTGCAATGTTTTCCTTCCCCGCCTGGCCTGCTCCTGCAGGTTCGCTTCAGTCATCTTCACCCGGATAGGGCGTCAGAATGTCATAGCCGTCGGCGGTAACCGCCAGCGTGTGCTCCCACTGTGCGGTCAGGCTGCGGTCGCGTGTGATGACCGTCCAGCCGTCGGGCAGCAGGCGCGTGTGGTAGCGGCCCAGGTTGATCATGGGCTCGATGGTAAAGGTCATGCCCTCTTCCAGCACCACGCCCTCGCCGGGGCTGCCGTAGTGCAACACCTGCGGAGCCTCATGAAAGCCGCGCCCAATGCCGTGGCCGCAGTAGTCGCGTACCACCGAGCAGCGCTCGCCTTCGGCATAGGTCTGAATGGCGTGCCCTATGTCGCCGAGCGTGGCGCCGGGCCTGACCACCCGAATGCCGCGCCACATGGCTTCCAGTGCCACCTCGCTGATGCGGCGGGCGCGCACCGATGGCTTGCCGGCGTAGTACATGCGCGAAGTGTCGCCATGCCAGCCGTCCTTGATGACGGTGACATCGATGTTGATGATGTCGCCATTCCTGAGCTTCTTTTCCCCCGGAATGCCGTGGCAGACCACGTGGTTGACCGAAGTGCAGATGGACTTGGGAAACCCCTTGTAGTTGAGCGGCGCCGGCACGGCTTCAAGCTCGTCAACAATATATTCATGCGCAATGCGGTCCAGCTCCCCGGTGGTGACGCCGGGCCTGACATGTTCTTCGAGCAGCTTGAGCACGCTGGCGGCCTGCTTGCCGGCCACCCGCATGGCTTCTATTTCTTCTTTGGTCTTGATATGGATGCGATGATTCATGACAAATTGCGTTGAAATCCCCGATCAGTTTACTTCAACCCCCTGACATGGCGGCGCCTGTCGCCGC
>DATGSU010000160.1:0-10146 GCA_035302305.1 Wenzhouxiangella sp.
TGACCCGACATGAACAAACCCGACGGCGGAAAACCGCATAAACAAGCCAATGGCCAAGTTTAAGCCGTTTCCGCCGCCGGGTTGGCGCAGTTTCAGGCGTGAACAGAATCAGTTCTTGCTTTCAAACCGGTCGCTGAACACGTCATCAAGCACTTCGCAGTCCTGGTGCCAGGGGATGGTTCCGGTGATTTCATCCCATTCTTCGTTGTCCACCTTGTTTAGGTGGTTGGGGCAGAGGAATGAATAACCGCTATACAAGCTGTGAGGGCTGGGCAGGTCAGGGACGGGGCCGGTCAGACTGTTGTTGCTGACGTCAAAAAACTCGAGCTTGCTCTGATCTGTTAGGTTGGGCACCTGACCGGTCAGGTGATTGCCTGCCACGTTGAATGTGAGCAGCTCGCTCAATCCGCTCAAAGAAGGTATGCTCCCTGACAAGTTGTTGTCCGGTGTATAGAAATACTTGAGCTGGCTGAATTCTTCCAGCTCAGGTATTTCGCCTGTCAAATTATTAAAGCCGACACCAAATCCAATCAGTTCGTCAAGGCCCTGGAGATCCGGGATTTCGCCAGTCAAGCTGTTGTGATCCACATAGAAAATTTGCAGTTTTTTTAACTTCTCAAGAGGCGGTATTTGACCCGTCAATTCATTGCCTAAGGCATTAAAATGGTTGAGATTGCTCAGGCTGCTCAGATCCGGGATTTCACCGGTCAGGTTGTTGTGTAAAACTGAAAACCAGCTTAGCTCTGTAAGCTTGTGCAGAGGTGGTATCTCGCCGGTCAATTTGTTATTGCCGAGGTTGATCTCCCATGTTTTTTCGAGAGGATCGAGGTTGGGTATTTCACCACTCAGATTGTTGTGGTGCAGCAGCAGTCGGACAATGTGTGAGCCGTCTGAATCGCAGACGATGCCATACCAGTCGCATTCCGTTCCGGGCGGGCCCATCCAGCCATCCTTGATGTCCCAATTGTCGCCGTCGGTCATGTTGTACAAGTTGTGAAGAACTTGGACTTCTTCGGGCGGAAGCTGCGCGCCGGCCAGCAGCGGCATGACGGTGGCGGCCAGCAGTATCAGCATGGTTTGCAGCGGCTGGTGGCGGCAGTGAGCAATGATTTCAGGGTGTGTTTCCATTATGAATATCCTGAAGATGGGCAAACATTCTGTTGCGCGTTGATTGTCCTGTTGGCAGTTGCACTTTCAAAAGATGTTCTGGCTTGATGTCGCTGTGGCTGGCTGTTTAGCCATAAGCTCATCTCCCCAAAGCAATCATTAATTATCCCACCGGGAGTGATGCGCATCAAGCTTTTCTGCAGTAGATGTGCGATCACCCGGCTTGGGCTGTTGTTTTTGTTCAACTGCATCGGCTGTTCAAGGGGCTGTGATAATCTGACGTTTTGTGTCAATCAAATCAGGGAGTCATCATGCGACTGCGTACGCTTTTTTCTGTTCTGCTGCCCTTTGCTGCTGTGCTGTTTGTAGTGCCGTCGGGCCATGCGGCCGGGTCGGCGGTCGTCCACTGCCCGCAACTGTTGGATGTAGAGGCCGGCAAGCTGCTGGGTGAGCACACGATTTTGGTTGAGGGCGAGCGCATTGCGTCGGTGGAGAAGGGGTTTGTTGAAGCCGGTGATGATGCGTCCGAGGTGGTGCGCCTGGACGGGAACACCTGCCTGCCGGGGCTGATTGATTCGCACACCCATCTGACTTCGGAGTTTTCGGCCACTGGCTATGGCGATCGTTTCAGGCTCAATCCGGCCGATTACGCCATTCGCAGCACGGTGTACGCCCGGCGCACGCTGGAGGCCGGCTTTACCACGGTGCGCAACCTGGGCGATGGCGGGCTGCTGTCCATTGCGCTGCGCGATGCAATTGACCAGGGTTTTGTGCCGGGGCCGCGCATTTTCAGCGCCGGTCAGTCCATTGGCACCACGGGTGGTCACGGTGATCCCACGGCCGGCCTGCGGCTCGATCTGCAGGGCGACCCGGGCGTGGAGTCGGGTATTTTCAACGGGCCGGACGAGGCCTGGAAGGTGATTCGCCAGCACTACAAGAACAATGTTGACGTCATCAAGATCATGCCTTCGGGCGGCGTGCTGGATGAAAGCCGCAGCGGCGACAATCCGCAGATGACGCTGGAAGAGATCGAGGCGCTGGTGGCGGCGTCCCGGGACTACGGGTTTTCGGTGGCGGCCCACGCCCACGGCGCCGAGGCCATTAGACGCGCTGTTGAGGGCGGGGTGGACTCCATCGAACACGGCACGTACATGGATGACGAGGGGATGAAGCTGATGAAAAAGCACGGCACCTGGTTTGTGCCGACCATTATTGCGGGCGAGTTTGTGGCGCAGCAGGCGTCTGAAAACCCGGAGGTGTATCCGCCGCAGGTGGCCCGCAAGGCGCTTGAGATCGGCCCGAAAATTCTTGAGACCGCCGGCCGTGCCTACAAGGCCGGAGTAAAAATCGCTTTTGGCACCGATGCCGGCGTGTACCCGCACGGCGACAATGCGCATGAATTCGAGCTGATGGTGGAGGCGGGCATGCCGCCCATGTACGCCATACAGGCGGCCACCACGCACGCGGCCGAGCTCCTGGGCCGGGACGAGGATATGGGCAGCCTGTCGGCGGGGAAATATGCCGACATCATCGCCGTTCCGGGCAATCCCCTTGATGACATCAGTCTGATGAAACAGGTGAACTTTGTGATGAAGGCCGGCGAGACCTACAAGTGGGCCGACGATGATGCACAAGACTGAGCCGCCTCGGGTCATGGTTTTCCGACAGCAATATTGACCTGGCTCAAACATTGATTTGCGGGCTGGTCTATTATTTAAGACGAGCCTTATATGAGCGGGGTGTCAATTCATGTTTGTACGACAGCAATTTGCGCGGCAGCAATCAAATCATCTGGTAATGGCTGCAGCTGCTATAGCCTTGCTGATGGCGAGCGTGGCCGGCGCCGACAGCGACGCCGTTGACCGCGGCGAGCAGGCAGCGGCGGTGTGCATGGCCTGCCACCAGGCCGACGGCAACGGCATGGAGGTACCGGGCGCTTCCAGCTGGCCACGGCTGGCCGGGCTGGACGCCGACTATCTGGCCGCCCAGCTGCATGCCTTCAAGTCGGGTGAGCGCCAGGACGCCGAAATGAAACCGTTTGCCGACATGCTCGACGATGAGCAGATTGATGATGTGTCGGCCTATTACGCCAGCCTGTCGGCAAAAGCCCCCGCACAGGTGCCCGACGCCGATGACGACACGCTGGCTGCGGGCAAGCAGCTGGCTTTGCACGGTGACTGGGACCATTACATTCCCTCTTGCGCCAGCTGCCACGGGCCGGGCAATCACGGTGTTGGCGCAGTATTTCCCGAAATTGCCGGGCAGCATGCCGGCTACCTTGCCGGGCAGCTGCACGCCTGGCGCGAGGGCAAGCGCCACGGAGACCCGCAGGGGCTGATGCACGCGGTGGCGCAGCGCATGGATGATGCACAGATTGAAGCCGTGGCCGCCTGGCTGAGCCGGCAGGCCCCGCTGGCTGACGGCCAGGGAGGTTCACAATGAAAACCTTTGACCGATCCGGTTTTGACACGCCGGCGCGTACAGGCAAGCTGGCAACTGCGGCAGCGCTGCTGACGACCGCCGTGATCTGGGTGGCGCTGGCCGTGGCGCAGGACTCCTCTTCGGGCAGCGCGGATTCGGCGCATGACGATGACGTGCTGGCCCGGCTTGCGGCCATGGCGCCGACGGCGCCGCCGCCGACCGATGATGAGTTTGTGCACATACCGCCCACCATGGATGACCTTGAAGCATCGGATTTTGCGCCGCAGCTCAAGGAGGCCATCCGGCGCGGCCATGATCTGTTCGTCAACACCCAGCAGCTGCGCGGCAAGAACGTGTTCAACGACATGAACTGCGTCAGCTGCCACATGGGCGAAGGGCGCTTGCCGTTTGCCGGTCCGGTGTGGCCGGCAGCGGTCGTGCTGCCCAACTACCGCCCCAAGAATGACCACGTCAACTCGCTTGAAGAGCGTATTTCCGGCTGTTTTTCATTCTCCATGAACGGCCAGCCGCCCGAATACGGCAGCGACGACATGCTGGCGCTGGTGGCCTATCACCGCTGGCTGGCCAGGGGCGTGCCCATTTATCAGTCGGGTCAGAATATGTACGGTCGCGGCTATGGCAGCGTGCCCGAACCGGAGCAGGCGCCCGATGCCGGGCGCGGCGAGCAGGTGTACGCCAAACACTGCGCCGTCTGCCACGGCGATGACGGCCAGGGGCAAAGCGTGCGCGATGAAGTGGTGTTTCCACCGCTGTGGGGCGACGGCTCGTACAACTGGGGTGCGGGCATTGTGCGCGTTCATTCACTGGCGGCATTTGTGCAGAACAACATGCCGCTGGGCAGCCCCGGAACGCTCACCGACCAGCAGGCCTGGGACGTGGCGCTCTATATCAACGGCCACGAGCGTCCGCAGGACCCGCGCTACACCGGCGATGTAAAGGAAACCCGTGAAAAATATCTGGACACCTTCCACAAGTACACGCTGTACGGCACCGAGGTGGATGGAAAGCTTCTGGGTGATCACGACAACGTCGGCGAAAAGGACTTCCTCAAGCCGGACGTGCTGCGCCCGCGCAGCTTCAAGGGGCCGAAAGACAACGACTGACTGATTCAGGCCGGCGTGGCCTTGTCACGCCGGCCATGCGGGCGCCCGGCAGCCCGTATAACCAGCCTCAGTTGGCAAAGGCCGGCTGCCATTCGGACTTGAGCCATTCGCTGAAAACAGCCGCCGGCACCTCGACGGTCTGCGTGCCGTACACATAGGCAGCCACCTGGTAGGGCGGAAAGATGAGCTCCAGGCCGGTGGCCGGGCCGTTGTCTTCGGCCGCAATGTTGAACTCGGCAAAATTTTCCGCGACCGGTTCAAGTCCGTCATCCAGCATTTGCGTCATGTTCTCCCGCCATTCCGCCTGTGCCTCGGCCGAGGCTTCATCGTCGCCGGGCGCGTGTTCCGACAGGGTGTCGGCAAGCTGGTCGCGGGAATAGGCCGACAGCGCCATCAGCGCGGCCTGCGGATCGTCAAACAGATCTGTAATTTCAACGAGCTCACCGCGGCCTGTGCTGTAGACAAAGCCGCCTTCTATGGGGACAGGATGCGCGCCTCCGGTGTCCATGAAACCCTGCAGGCGCACGCTGGTGAAGCCATGACTGCGGCCGGTCAGCTGATAGTCGAGGCGCAGCTCATAGCGGCGCTCGGCGAGCTCTGGAAACTCATCGGGGTCGGGAAGGGCGCTTGTAAATTCCTGCCTGGCGCGTTCGCTGTTGGCCTCCAGAATGGCCTGCAGCCCGGCTTCGGATTCGTCCAGCCCGGGGTAGGAAATATTGACCTCCTGGTGGACTTCCCGGCTTTGATTGCGGCTCTGATCAAGATCCTGGTCCTGGTCCTGGTCGATTGCGGAAGATGATTGCGCTTGACGCTGCTTGTCGCCCGTTGAAGACGGTTCGCTGCAGCCGGCCAGTATCAGCACAGCGGCAACGCACAGAACGCAAATGAAAAAACGACGGGGAAATGGTGTGTTCATGAGGCCTCCGGGGCGCAGTGAAAAAGCATGCCGTTGTTGATGGGGTGCTTATCGCGGATTTTGCCTGTTTGTCGGGCTGGTTGCGACATTGATCGCATGTCCGCCCGATTCGTTGACCAGACAGCCATGATGCAGGCTGCGACATGGATTGGATTTGAAACACGGCATGCCACCGGTTTTCGAAATGGATACAGTGGTGACATTCATCATTGTCAGGGCGATTGCCGGGCTGTGTGCAGCTATGGCTGACACGAGGGCGGCCAAAAAATGTCGCGGGCAAACTCAAAAAGGTGAATGACAATGACCAATAAGACCATAAATACACGCACCCGGTTTCATCAAAAGATGGTCGGCGCAGCGCTGATGCTGGCAGCGCTGTGTCCGGTTTTGTGGACTCTGCCGGCCGCAGCCGGCGGTGATGCCTCGCTGGCCGATACGGTCAGACAGGCCGTGGAGGGCGACCGCAGCGGTGCCTGCCTGGCGGTGGCAATTATTGACAAAGGCGCTGACGACGGCGATGTGGAGCAGGCGTTTGTATGCGCCGTCGCCGGCGATGAATCGCGCATTGGTCCCTCAGCGGCCTTCGAGATCGGCTCGGTGACAAAAACCATGACGGCCACGCTGCTGGCGGCGCTGATTGAAGAGGGCAAGGCGTCGCTGGATGATCCCCTGGCGGATTTTTTGCCCGACGGCGCAAAGGTGCCCGAATGGCAGGGGCAGCCCATTTTGTTGAGGCATGTGGTCACCCACAGCTCGGGCCTGCCGCCTCTGCCGCCGGGCGTGGACCCTGCCAACCCCATGGACCCGTATGCCGACATGAAGCCGTCGGAAGTCATTGAAGCCCTTGGGCGCGTGGAGCTGGATGGTCCGCCGGGCGAGCGGCCGGGCTATTCCAATTTTGCCTTCATGCTGCTGTCTCAGGGGCTGGAAAACAGAACCGGAAAAGAATTTGAAACGCTGCTGAAACAAGCGCTTTTCACCCCGCTGGGCATGGAAAACGCCTACATCACCCGCCGGCCCGAAGAGGTTGAGGCGGCGGCCGGGCATTGGCCGGGCGAGCAGGCGGTTTCCGCCTGGCATTTTCACTCCGGCATGGCGGGCGTGGGCGGTGTGCGCGCCACCCTCGGCGACATGGTGGCCTGGGCGCAGGCCCAGATTGATCCGGACACCGACACCCTGATTGGCCGCGCCATTGCGCTGACGCACGAAAGCGTCGAGGTCGCCGAGCCGCTGGCCGAGGGCACGGGCTGGTTCATTCGCGGCGAGGGCGAGGGCCGCACGCTGTGGCACGAGGGTGGCACCGGCGGTTTTTCATCCCTGGTGGCCTTTCAGCCCGCAAGCAAACGGGCCGTGGTGGTGCTGGCGGACACGGCGCTGACCGACAGCGGCGGCCTGGGCGGCCTGGGCATGCATTTGCTGGATGGCTCCGCGCCGCTGCCCGAGCCCGCCCGGCCGGCTCAGGCCGACGAGGCGCTGCTGGACGCTCTGGCCGGAAATTACAGGCTGTCGGGCGGGCTGGCCATGGAGCTGACGCATGAAAATGGCGATCTTTACATCCAGGCTGCCGGCCAGCCGCGCTTCAGGATGGGCCACGACAGCCGCGGGGATTTCTACCCGCTGCAGTTCAACGCCCAGCTGCGTCCGATGAAGCAGGCGGACGGTCGCTGGTCGTTCACCTGGCACCAGGGCGGTGGCGTGCAGCAGGCCCGCCGCGCGGATTTCGACAGGGTTTCAGGGCCCGTCGTGCTGGACGAAGACACGCTGGCCGATTATGAAGGCGTCTATTCGCTGGCGCCGCAGTTCAATTTGACCGTGAAGGCATCGTCCGGCCAGCTTGAGGCCCGCGCCACCGGTCAGGGCTGGTTCGAGCTGGAGGCCACCAGCGAGGATGTGTTTGAAGCCCCGGCCTGGGATATCGTCATCCGGTTCAGGCGCGACGGGCAGGGCCGCGTCACGGCGCTTGCCCTGCATCAGGCGGGTCATGAAACCATTGGCGAAAAGCAGTGAAGCTGACAGGCGAGCGGACGGATTACCGACTGGATGAGCCGCTGCCGGCCGGCGTGGTGGTGGGCGGCAGCGCGCGGCTGCTGCGCTATCGCCAGTATCCGGTGTTCAGCTGGCCGTGGCTGCGCGGGCGCACCCTGTTTGCGCTGGTGCTGGTCACGGCCTGGGCATCGCTCAACGGAGTTGGGGTGGGCTTGCTGGGCGGTCTTGTGCCGGGGCTGCAGGTGTGGCTGCACCAGTTCTTCGCTTTCATGCTCATGACCACCTGCGGCCCGGCGCTGGCCACCCTTGTGCGCCACCGGCGCTGGTCACGCAGGCGCGAAGGCCTGGCGCTGGTGGCAGCCGTGCTGGTTGGCATGGCCCTCAGCGCCGGGGTGGATGCATGGGCCGCTGTGCGCGTTACCCAGGCGCTGGAGCAGGTGCCGGCGCTGGCTTCGGCCGGTGACATCGGCCCGTCTTCCGAACTGGCCAAAGCCGCTTCGGCGTTTATCAACCTGCTTGTTCTTGCCGTGCTTTATGCTCTGTTCGGCGGCGGTTGGGCATTGCGGGCCTGGTTTGGCGAGCGCGCGCGCTGGCAGGCGCTGCAGCACAAAAAAATGCTGGCAGATCTCAAGGCTCAAAAGCGTCAGAGCGATTTGCATCTGAGCGCGCTGCAGGCCCAGATCGAACCGCATTTTCTGTTCAACACCCTGGCGTCGCTGCGCGCCCTGATTGCCAGCGATCCGCCCGCGGCCGAACAGCTGCTTGATGCCATGACGGATTACCTGCGCGCCGCCATGCCCGCCGTGAACCACAGCGACAAAACTATCGGGGCAACCCTGGGCGAACAGCTTGATCTTTGTGCCCGCTATCTGGAGCTGATGCGGCTGCGCCTGGGCGGGCGGCTGCAGTACAAGATCAGCGCCGGAGACAACCTGCGTTCGCTGGAGTTTCCGCCGCTGCTGATATTGACGCTGGTGGAAAATGCCATCAAGCACGGCATAGAGCCGCACGCCGGCGACGGGCACATTGAGCTTGCGGCCCGCCAGGCCGACAATGTGTTGACGATCGAGGTGCGCGACAATGGCGCCGGGCTGCAGCCCGGCACGACATCGGGCGTGGGCCTAGCCAACGTGCGCGCCCAGCTGCAAACGCGCTTTGGCGAGCGGGCCGGCCTGGAGCTGTCCAGCGCTGACGGCTGGACGGTCGCCGCCATGCACATTCCCCTGGAGGCTACGGATGAGTGACAATACGGTGCGCGGACTGCTGGCCGAAGACGAGGCGCCCCAGCGTATCCGCCTGGAAAAGCTGCTGAAAGAAATCTGGCCCGAACTTGATCTGGTGGCCGTGTGCGCCAGCGGCACCGAGGCGCAACAGGCGGTCCGAGCGCTCAGGCCGCAGGTGGCTTTTCTGGACATTCGCATGCCCGGCGTCAGCGGTCTGGACGTGGCCCGCGACGTGGTGGCCGGCGGCGGGCATGTGGCGTTCATTACAGGCTATGACCAGTACGCAGTTGATGCCTTTGCGACCAACGCGGTGGACTACCTGCTCAAGCCGGTGGACGAGGGGCGCCTGGCCGAAACCGTCGGACGTCTGCGCCAGCGCCTGGCGCAGGGGCGGCCGGCTGATATGGAAAGGCTGGTGGACACGCTGCGGCAGGCGCTGCAGCCGCCGCCCAAAGACGCCATTCGCTGGATCAGCGCCACCGTGGGCGACAGCGTGCGCATGGTTGACGTCAACGACGTGTTGTTCTTCCGCGCCAGCGAAAAATACGTGCGCGTGGTGACGGCCAACGATGAGCTGGTTATTCGCACGCCGCTCAAGGAGCTGGCCGCCGGGCTCGACCCGGAGCAGTTCTGGCAGGTGCACCGCAGCGCCATTGTGCGCGTGGCGGCCGTGGCAAAACTGCGCCGCAACGAGCTGGGTCACTACCGGTTGAGCCTGCAAGGCAGCCGCGAAAAGCTGCCCGTCAGCGCCGCCGCCGCGCGCCGTTTTCGGGGCATGTAAGCGTTTGTCTCAAAGCATTTCCGGCCCGGCAGTTGCCGGGCCGAACTGCTCATCCCCTTGTCCAATTCCTGGTCTAGTTCTCGCGCAGCTTTTCCACATCTTCGGGTTCGATCAGCAGTGCGTCGTTGCCCCATGACGTTCTTTCATGGTTGACGATGTCGGCAATGTCCACATCGTCAAGCACGTCCCGGAACGCCTGCATGGGCGCGGAGTAGGTGACGCCGTCTATGGCCTCGCCCTGCATGCCGTTGAGGATGACGTCGATGTGCTTGGTGGCATCGGGATCAAGCACGGCCGGATCGCCCTTGAGCGGCGGAAACACGCCGGGCAGCCCTTCGCCACCGGGCTGGTGGCAGGCGGCGCAGTGGGTGGTATAGAGCGAGTCGCCGCGTTCCGGATTGAATGAATATGGCCCCTCGGCCGGCTTTTCCACCGCCGGTGCAGCAGCGGCCCGTGATTCGTCGCGGCTGATGTTGGGCTCACCGTGTTCGGTGCCCGGCTCGCGAATGTCGAGAATGCCGACCGCGCCCATGTCCAGATGGGCAAAGGCATGGTCGACAAACGGGTACTGGCCCGGTTCGGGAATGA